>NZ_JBKXLD010000011.1:0-14671 GCF_047010065.1 Allobaculum sp. | reverse complement strand
GTAGAAATGAAAGTAATTTTGTTAACCGATGTCCGCAAAGTCGGAAAAAAAGATGAAGTCAAGGAAGTTTCGGACGGATACGCCCGCAACTACCTGATCAAGAACGGTCTGGCTGTGGTCTGCTCCAAGGAAAACACCCGTGCCCTGGACGAGCGCATCGCCGCGCGCAAGGAAGAAGACGACCAGAACCGTCAGGAAGCTGAGCGCATCGCCAAAGAGCTGGAAAACATGCAGCTCGAGTTCACCCTCAACACCGGAAAAGGCGGCAACACGTTTGGCCAGATTTCGTCCAAGCAGATCGCCCATGCCCTTTCGGAAAAAGGCATTGTCGTCGACAAGCGCAAAATCATGATGGAAACGCCGGTAGATTCCTTAGGCACCACGAACGTGAAAGTGGATCTGTACAAAGGAAAAATCATCGGAACCATTCACGTCCATGTCAGCGCGAAAGGAGCTTAATCTGTCATGATTCAGGAACTGCCCAATGCGAGCCGCATGGAGCAGGCCTTGCTCGGTGCCGTACTGATCGACCCTGAAGTCCTGTCCAAGTGCCGGGACGAGGATCTTACGGCAGCCGAGTTTTTTGTTCCTGCTCACCAGCAGATTTATTCCGCCATGCTGGCGCTCGCGTCCGCCGGCCGTCAGGTTGATTTTGAAAATATTGTGCTCCGCCTGCAGGAAAACGAAGAACTCGAAAGCAGCGGCGGCATGGACTATATTTCCGAACTCGTCGACGGTGCTGTCTCCGGCGCGGTCGCCGGCCGCTATATTGAGACCATTCAGGCCAAGGCGCAGCTGCGCCGCCTGATCAGTACTGCGGATCGGATCTCGGAAGAAGCTTCGGGATCTTCGCTCGAACTCGATTCCATTCTCGATGACGCCGAACGGTCCATCATGGACGTCACCCGGCGCCGTCGCGGTTCGGACTTTCGTTCTTCGGCGGAAATCTGCGAAGAAGTAAAAAATGAAATTTCCATTTTGCGCGAACAGAGCGGCATCAGCGGCATCCGGACCGGGTATACCGATCTCGACCGGATGACCAACGGTCTGCACCGCGGTGATCTGATTATTCTCGCCGCCCGACCGGCGATGGGTAAGTCGGCGTTCGCGCTCAATGTCGCCAACCAGGTTGCCCGTCGCAACCCGGGCGCGGTCGCCATTTTCTCGCTGGAAATGCCGGCGGCTTCGCTCATGAAGCGTCTGATTGCCTCGGAATCCAGAATCGATGGCGGCAAGCTCACCAGCGGCAAGCTCGACGACGGCGAAATGAACGGCCTTTCTGATGCGTGCGCTCAGCTGTCAGACCGGGAACTGTTTATCGACGATACGTCGATGGTCAAAGTCAGCCAGATTTTCTCGAAATGCCGCAAGCTGAAAAACCAGGCCGGTTCGCTCTCTCTGATCGTCATCGACTACCTGCAGCTGATCAGCGGAAGCGGCCGTACCGACTCGCGTCAGCAGGAAGTTTCGGACATTTCGCGAAACCTTAAAATTCTCGCCAAGGAAATGGACTGCCCGGTTATCGCGCTTTCCCAGCTGTCCCGAAAAGTCGAAGAGCGTACCAACCATGAACCGCAGCTTTCCGACTTGCGTGAATCTGGATCGATCGAGCAGGACGCGGACATCGTCATGTTCATTTACCGTGAGCAGTACTACAATTCGGATCCAGATCAGCAGACGGAAACCGAAGTTGTCGATCTTTCCCTGAAAAAGCATCGAAACGGTGAAACCGGTAAAGTTCAGCTCGTGTTCGAAAAGTCGTATTCGCTGTTTTCTTCTCTGGCGCATGACGGAGTGCCTGGCTATGCGGGTTGATCTGCTCTGCTCGGGATCGAAAGGCAACGCCTGTCTGGTCCGGCATAACAATACGAAGATTCTGATCGACTGCGGACCTCCGTCCTGGCGCTATCTCAAAAACGCCATGGATGATGCAGGGGTAAGTCCGGACGATCTGGATGCCCTGCTCATTACCCACAGCCACAGCGACCATATCCGGCAGCTTTCGCATTTTACCGGCCTGCCGGTATACGCCTGCTGCGCCCTTCATCCCAAAAACTATAAAAAGCAGCCGGTGACTCTCGATCTGCGTCAGGTTCTGCCGCCTGTCCGCTTTCAGGTAGGGGACCTGAAAATTCTCGCCTTGCCAACCTCGCACGATTCGGGTCCGTCGATGGGGTTTGTCATTAAGTCCGAACACGAAAAGCTCGTATACATGACCGATACCGGCTACGTGCCTGAAGCGCTGTTTGGCGATCTTTCGGATGCGGACTACTACATTTTTGAAAGCAATCACGATCTGGAAAAGCTCAACCAGACCGACCGGCCGTTCGCTCTGAAAATGCGCATCGCCTCCGATACCGGTCATCTGTGCAATCAGGACAGCGCCCGCATTCTCTGCAGCTGCATGACCCGGCGCACCCGCCATATCGTTCTGGCTCATCTTTCCGAAGAAGCCAATACGCCCGAACTGGCGCTAGGCGCTCTGTTTGAACGGCTCGAGTATGCGCACGTTCATCACGATCAGCTTGTGATTGAAGCTGCAAAGCAGTTTGAACCGCTCCATTTTGGCGAGATCCGGGAAGATGATGAGGCGGCTGACGAAACGGCGGCTGCGTATTCGGCGGATTTGTCGGATTTGTCGGATTTGTCGGATTTGACAGACCCGGCAGACAAAGCGAAAAACACGGACAGTACGTCTTTTCCGGATCGAAAAGAGGATGCTTCGCCTGCGGCTTTGCCTGCGCCTCAAAAAGCTGCTTCCAAACGCTCACGTTCCAAAGCCGCTTTGGCGGGTCATGGCGAATCGTCACATGCTGCCTGAAACGAAATCGCATGCTTTCTTTTCCAACAGGAAATCGTCTCATTTTCGTTCATAAAGCTGCTTGTCTAAAGCGGCTTGCCGTTTTGCGGCAGTCTCTGGTTTTCCAGAAGGCTGCCGCTTTTCTTATAGCCGGACTTTGTTCGCCAATGCCCGTATCTTTGTCCGCCCCGGCTTTTCCGGCCTGTTCTTTCCTGCTTTGTCTTTTCCCGTTTTGTCTTTTTCCGATTTGTCTGGACGGAAGGAAGCCGGGCGGATTTTGTCGGGCTTTCGCCTGGAAACCGGAGATGGCGAGCGCTTTTGCCCCGCGCTGGTCTGCCTCTGGGCAAAAATCGGAAACTGGCCAGTGCGCCGCAATCGCTCCAGAAAAGTTCAAAACGATTTAAGTACAGGCAAACTGGCAATAATCATAATGGATTCGTATTAAAAATATCCGTATCGGAGATGGAAGAATTTCACTCTGCTTACCCTGAGCTATCTCCGGGGAATTGAGCGGGTTTTGGTATAATGTCTTCGATAAAGGAAGGTGATTCACTTTGCTTACTGTTTTTGATCATCCGCTGATTAAGCACAAGCTTTCGATCATGCGTGATAAAAACACAAGTACAAAAGACTTCAGAGATAACCTTGATGAAATCGGATCGCTGATGGTCTATGAAATGACCCGCGATCTTCCTCTTCACGACGTAGAAATCGAAACGCCGATTACGACCATGACCGGTCACAAGCTGGCCAAGGATGTCGTTGTCGTGCCGATTCTGCGTGCGGGACTTGGAATGACTCAGGGCATTCTCGATCTGATTCCAACGGCCAAAGTGGCCCACATCGGTCTGTTCCGTGACGAAAAGACGCTGGAACCGCATGTTTACTTTGAAAAGTACCCCAAGAACATGCCGGAGGCTGTGACGATCGTTGTTGACCCGATGCTCGCAACCGGCGGAAGCAGCTGTGCCGCGATTGACATGGTCAAGCGGCAGGGTGCGACCAACATCAAGCTGGTGTGCCTGGTCGGTGCGCCGGAAGGTGTAGCCGAGGTGGAAAAGCATCATCCGGATGTAGACATTTATCTGGCCGCTCTCGATGACCATCTCAATGAGAACGGCTATATCGTTCCAGGACTCGGAGATGCGGGAGACCGTATTTTCGGCACGAAGTAGCCTATGAATCCGATGAAATTCGGCGGGTTTCTCCTGGTCAATCTGCTCGTGTGCATCTGGCTCGGGTATCTGATTGATTCCTGGACGAACATGTCCCCTGTCTGGATTATTGTCTTTACGCTGTATGCGATTATCGGCAGCTTCTTAGTTCTGCTGTATCGCAACAAGAAAAAAGACAAGAAGAAATCTTCCGGAAAGGAATAGACGCCATGTCCCCGGATCTTCGGCAGCTTTTCCGCTACAGCGGGAAGGCCACCCTGATTCTTTGTGCCGTCGCGTGCGCAGTCAGTCTTTTCATTGTCCAGGGAAGACAATGGATTTTTTGCGCGTTCGCGATTTTTTATGGAGCATTGTGCGCCATGCTTTCCCTTTACATGATTGCCCTCTCGACCCGGAACCTTTCCGGTGCGGACGCGGGCAAGAAGAGCAAGGGCTATGGCTCGTACATGCTTCGGTATCTGATGTATGCCGTCCTGCTTTTTGCGGGGGCTTTTGCAGGTCTTCCCGTACTCGGGCTGATGGCAGGCATCGCAATCCAGAAAGCCACCCTGGTGCTTTACGCCAGGCGCGGCGGAAAGGAGACTGAATGAGCGAAGTCAGTCAGATTGTTTTTCACTTCGGTTCGTTCAACTTCTCCCTGCACCAGTCCATTCTCGTATGGCTTGTGATCTGCCTGATCGTAGGCATTGTCGCCTGGATCGCAGGAAAGAAAATTGAAAAAGCGGACCCGTCCAAAGCTCCAAAAGGCATCGTTTACTGGTCTGAAGAGCTTTACAACCTGTGTCTGTATGTCATTCAGGGCAACCTGAAAGAAACGACCATCCACTATTTGCCGATGTTCGGCACCCTGATGGTCTGCATGCTGCTGTCCAACCTCACCGGTCTGATCGGATTTCAGAACCCGACCTCCAATGTTTCCTTCAACGCAACGCTCGCGCTGATGTTCTTTCTGATGATTCAGTTTCACGGAATCACCAAGGCTGGCCTCAAGGCCCGCTTAAAAGAACTGACCGAGCCGATGTGGCTGCTTACGCCGCTGAATATCATCGGTGAACTGGCCCTGCCGGTTTCGCTGACGATGCGTCTTTTCGGCAACATTCTGGCCGGAACGATTATTTCGCTTCTGATTTACACGCTGATCAAATCGATCGCCCCATGGGGATATCTTGGCCTGACCATTACGCCGTTCCTTCACATGTACTTTGATGTGTTCTCCGGCGTAATTCAGACGTATATCTTCTTTACGCTGGGCACGTACTTCCTCGGTCAGCAGACCGCTGAACAGGAAGACTGATCCTTTGAGAGCTGTCAGGACTGAACAAATACGGGCAGACATACGACAGTACACATACAGAAAAAGCGCACAGCTTTATGGCTGTGCATGAACCGCCCCGGGATCGCGCGTTCGATCCCCATCCATTTAATTTGAAAAGGAGAATACAGTTTTATGGAATTCAATGCAGATTTCGTAAGAGGAATGGCCTGCCTGGGTGCCGGCATCGCCATGATCGCTGGTCTTGGCCCTGGTATCGGTCAGGGTATTGCCGCTTCCAAAGGTGCGGAAGCCGTAGGCCGCAACCCGGATGCTTCCGGTAAAATCCAGTCCATCATGGTACTGGGTATCGCGCTGGCTGAAACCACAGGTATTTACTCGCTGATCATCGCCATTCTGCTCATCTTCGTGAAGGGCTAGGCCGCTGGTGAGATCCGATGATTGATTTCAATATTGATAACTACCTGCGGATTTCCTGGCAGGATGTTCTGCTGGTATGCATTTCATCACTCATCATCGTTCTCTTCTGCAAACATTTTTTCTGGGATAAGATTCTGGCCTTTATCAACAAGCGTCAGAAACTGATTCAGGACAACATCGACAGTTCCGAGACGCTGAAAAAAGAAGCGCTTCAGGAAAAGGAAGAATACGACCGTCAGCTCGCTGCTGCGGGCAGCCGTGCCAATGAAATCATTGACCAGGCAAGACGCGAAGCGCTGGTGGAAAAGGATTCGATTCTGGATCAGGCACAGAAACAGGCTTCCAACATAGAACGGGCGGCCAAGGAAGACATCGAAAAGGAACGCCTGCGTGCGCAGGGCGAAATGAAAGCCGCTATTACCGATGTCGCCATTGCCGCTGCCGGACAGATCCTGGATTCGGAAATTGATGCCGATAAACAGAAGAAGATTCTGGACGATCTGATTGATGAAGCAGGTGAAGGCAAATGGTAGATACCGCCCTTCCTTATGCGCAGGCTCTGATTTCTCTTGCCCAGGAAAATCATGAGGAAGATGCCGTTTTCCATGACCTTGAGCAGATGGAAACGGTGATGGATGAAAACCCGGAGCTCGAGCCCTGGCTTTCTCATCCTGCAGTCCCCTCTGCCCAGAAAGAAGCTCTGCTTCTGGAGCTCTTTCAGGATGGTACCCATCCCGTATTTGGGGACTTCCTGAAAATTGTCAGCCGTCATTCGATGAGCGGACACTTAAGAAAAATCGCAGAAGATTACCGGGCTTTGCTCGACGAACTGCACAACATTCAGAACGTGTACGTGACGTCGGCCGCAAAGCTGGATGAAAACCAGAAAGAACGGCTGAAAGCCGCTCTCAAAAAGAAGCTTGGCGCGGAAATCCGCCTGAAGTGTTCAGAAGATCCGTCTCTGATCGCGGGCATGATTATCCGTACCCCTGATGCCGTGCTCGATGCGAGCTATCAGGGCAAGCTGGAAAGAATGAAAGAACAGCTTTTGAAAAGCTGAAGCAGGTGATGTGTATGAGTTTAAATCCCTCCGAGATTTCAAAACTGATCAAAGCACAGATCCGGAACGTTGATAAAGAAGTCGAGATGAACGAAAGCGGAACGGTACTGAGTGTCGGCGACGGAATCGCCAATGTCTATGGACTGAAAAACGCGATGATGTCGGAGCTGCTCCTCTTCCCGCATGATGTCTACGGCATGGTCCTCAACCTCGAAGAAGATCAGGTCGGCGTTGTACTGATGAGCGACAACCCGGACATCAAGGAAGGCGATACCGTAAAACGCACCGGTCATATTGTCGAAGTGCCGGTCGGCGACGGCATGCTTGGCCGCGTAGTCAACGCGCTGGGCGAACCGATCGACGGCAAGGGCCCGATCGAAGGCACACGTCTTCGCCCGGTTGAGCGCGTAGCGCCCGGCGTAATGACCCGTAAGAGCGTATCCGTTCCTCTGCAGACCGGTCTGAAAATCATCGACTCGATGATTCCAATCGGCCGCGGTCAGCGTGAGCTGATCATCGGCGACCGTCAGACCGGTAAAACCGCGATCGCAGTCGACACGATCATCAACCAGAAAGATCAGAATGTGCTTTGCATTTATGTCGCAATCGGTCAGAAAGCCAGTACGGTAGCCCAGATTGTCGAAAAGCTGAAACAGCACGGCGCCATGGACTACACGACCGTTGTCGTATCCACGGCTTCCGAAGCGGCGCCTCTGCAGTACATTGCGCCGTATTCCGGCTGCGCCATCGGCGAAGAGTGGATGGAGCAGGGCAAGGACGTACTGATCGTCTACGATGATCTGTCCAAGCACGCGGTAGCGTACCGCGCCATGGCGCTTCTGCTGCGCAGACCGCCAGGACGTGAAGCGTACCCCGGCGACGTCTTCTATCTCCATTCCAGACTGCTCGAACGGGCAGCCCGTCTGAATGAAAAGCACGGCGGCGGATCTCTGACCGCGCTGCCGATCATTGAAACGCAGGCCGGCGATATTGCCGCCTACATTCCGACCAATGTAATTTCCATTACCGACGGTCAGATCTTCTTAAAGACCGACATGTTCAACGCCGGTCTTCGTCCAGCCGTTGACTCGGGTCTTTCCGTATCCCGTGTCGGATCCGCTGCGCAGGTTAAGGCCATGAAGCAGGTATCCGGCTCGCTGAAACTGGAACTGGCTCAGTTTGCGGAAATGGAAGCCTTCTCCAAATTCGGTTCCGACCTCGATGCCGCTACGGCCGAAGTTCTGAACCACGGCAACCGTCTGACGCGTCTGCTCGTTCAGAAGCAGTACTCGCCAATGCCAATGCCGGAAGAAGTCCTTTCTCTGTTCTCGGGCAAATATAAATTCCTTAAGGATATCCCGGTGGATTCCGTTGAAGACTTCGAAGAAAAAATGCTTCTGTTCTTCAAGTCCGAACATCCGGAAATCCTCGAAGAAATCGCCGAGAAAAAAGCTCTGGATGATGATCTGACCAGCCGCATCAAAGCGCTGATGAACGACTTTCTTGCGGACTATAAAGTAAAGGCAGGCCTCTAGTATGGCAGCCAGCAAGCAGGCGATTAAAAGCCGGATTGCTTCGGTTCGCTCAACTAAGAAAATCACCAACGCCATGCAGATGGTCGCCAGTGCCAAGCTCAACAAAACCCGTTCCGCCATGGAGCGCAACCGTGAATACGCCAACGCCCTGCAGGAAATGCTGGCGGTGGTACTCGCCCACGCTGATTCCGGAGCGCCGTATCTGAAGGAAGATAAAAACAAGCCGTCGTTTCTGTTTGTGATCACTTCGGATATGGGCCTCTGCGGCGGCTACAACGCCAACGTACAGCGCCTGTTGACCGAGTGCGTAAAAAACGGCGATCAGATCGTCATGATCGGATCGCACGGCGTCTCGTATGCAAACAGCCGCAATATGGAACTGTTCGGCCGTCTGGTTGACATGAGCGAGGAAGATGCGTATGCAGAACTTGCCCGCTATGCCGATCTGGCGCTGAAAGAATACGACGAGGGAAAAGTCGGTGCCATTCGGGTTCTCTATACCCGCTATGTCAATACGCTGACGTTCGAGCCGGAAGTACTCACCCTGCTTCCCCCGCAGAAACCGGAAAAGTCCGAAGAGGAGTCGAAGGTGCATGCGGAAATGCTCTTTGAGCCTGGCAAGGAAGAAATGCTTGCGCAGCTGATTCCGATGATCGCAAAATCGGTTCTGTATTCCAAATACATGGAAAGCAAGACCAGCGAGCAGGCCAGCCGGCGCATGGCCATGGAAAGCGCGACCGACAACGCGGAAGAACTCGAAGAGAAACTCAACCTCGAGTACAACCGTGTCCGCCAGAGCGCCATCACCCAGGAAATTACAGAAATCGTTGGCGGTGCCAACGCCCTGAAGTAGAAAGGACGCAAATCGCTTATGGATGCGAAAGACGAAACAAAAAATACCGGGGTCGTAACCCAGATTGTCGGCCCTGTAGTCGACATTCGGTTTCCCGACAGCAAGCTTCCGGATCTGCTTACCGCAATCAAGATTCCCAAATCCGACGGGACTTCGCTGACCGTTGAGGTTGCCCAGGGAATTGGCAACGACCTCGTTCGATGCATTGCGATGGGCAGCACCGACGGACTCGTCCGCGGCATGGACGCCATCGATACCGGCAAGCCGATTCAGGCACCGGTCGGTGAGGAAGTGCTTGGACGCATGTTCAACGTGCTCGGAGAACCGATTGATGAACTCGGACCGGTCAATGCCAGACAGACCATGCCGATTCATCGCCCGGCTCCAAAATTTGACGAGCAGTCGACGACATCGGCTGTTCTTGAAACCGGAATTAAGGTTATTGACCTGCTGACTCCGTACGCCCGAGGCGGTAAAATCGGCCTCTTCGGCGGTGCCGGTGTCGGCAAAACCGTACTGATTCAGGAGCTGATTCACAATATCGCTTCGGAACACGGCGGCAAATCCGTCGTTGTCGGCGTAGGGGAGAGAACCCGTGAAGGCAACGACATGTACTACGAAATGAAAGACTCCGGCGTTCTCGATAAAACCGTACTCGTTTACGGTCAGATGAACGAATCCCCAGGCGCCCGTATGCGCGTAGGCCTGACGGGTCTGACCATGGCGGAATACTTCCGTGATGTGGAACATCAGGATGTTCTTCTGTTTATCGATAACATTTTCCGTTTTACCCAGGCGGGATCCGAAGTATCCGCTCTGCTTGGCCGTGTTCCTTCGGCCGTAGGCTATCAGCCGACGCTGGCGACCGAAATGGGTCAGCTGCAGGAGCGTATCACTTCGACGAAGGAAGGATCCATCACGTCGATTCAGGCGGTCTATGTACCGGCCGATGACCTGACGGACCCGGCTCCGGCGACAACCTTCTCCCATCTGGATGCCAAGACGGTACTTGACCGTTCCATCGCGGCGCTGGGCATCTTCCCGGCGGTGGATCCGCTGGAATCGAGTTCGCGTATGCTGGATCCGATCGTAATCGGCGAACGTCACTATAAAGTGGCGCGAGGCGTACAGGAAATTCTGCAGAAATACAATGAACTGCAGGATATCATCGCGATTCTTGGTATGGACGAACTTTCCGAGGAAGACAAGAAGATCGTTAACCGCGCACGCCGCGTTCGTAACTTCCTTTCTCAGCCCTTCCACGTAGCGGAAGTCTTCTCCGGTATCAAGGGAGTCTATGTACCGCTTGAAACCACGATCGACTCCTTTGAAAAACTGCTTTCCGGCAAGTACGACGACCTTCCTGAACAGGCCTTCATGTTTGTCGGCTCCATTGAGGAAGCGGTTGAAAAAGCCAGAAAGATTGAGGAAGAATCCAAGTGATCAAACTGCGCGTAGTCACGCCGAACGGCCGCTATCTGGAAGAAACGGTTTCAAGCATTCACGCCAAAAGCGTGCTGGGCGAATTTACGATTCTGCCCAACCATGTTCCCGTCGTTTTTTCTCTCGTTCCCTGCAAGCTGGTCATTCATGTCGCCTCCGGACAGGAGCAGGTGTACGCCATTTCCGGCGGCATTCTCCAGTTCTACGGCGATGAAGCCAGACTGCTGACGGATGCTATTGAAGGCAAGGCGGAAATCGATATTCCGCGTGCCAAAGCGGCTTTGGAAAGAGCCAGAAAACGCATGGAGAAACAGGGAGATCTCGATCAGATGCGCCGGGCCGAACTGGCCATGCAGCGTGCGATCAACCGTCTGTCGGTTACCGATTCTCTCTAAATCAGAATTCTTTATAGATCAGGAGCTTTTTCTGTTCGCATGCCGGGAAGAAAAAGCTCTTTTTCCGTTTGTCTGCCTGATTCATGGATCCGTTAATCCGCTTCGCCGGACTGGCCGCAGGTCGGCGTGGCGAGCCGGATCCGCTGCGCAGCGAAGGAAGAAGCGAAGAAAGAAGCGAAGAAAGAAACGCAGGAGGAAATGAAGGTACAATACATTAGGTGGTGAGGCTCGTAATTAAAAATTCAGGGTACAGCTTAAAGCTAGCTGTACCCTGAATTTTTTGGGACTACGAAAAAATGGGAGCGGCTTGAAAGCTACGGTCCCAAGTTTGTGGAGAATATTGTTCAGGCGTCGCCAGGGATCTTCTGATGGAGAGCATGCGGAGAATGAGCGAGATGAGAATCGTCGCTCACGTCCATGACGAGGTGATCATTGAAGCTGATGAAAGAAATTCGGTTGAAGAAGTCTGCAAGCTGATGAGCGGAGTGCCTGACTGGGCTGAAGGATTGGTCCTGAATGCGGATGGGTATGAGTGTGATTTTTATATGAAGGACTAACACAAGCTCAGGTATGGTTACATGTACCTGAGCTTTTTTAAAGGGAGCGAAAAATAAAGAATGAAACAACGTTGCACTATTCTTAACAGTTCAAACCAAAAACAAGTGGATGAAGGGAGAGAATACGCTTTGGAAAAACTGATTGAATTCAGACGTTATCCCCTCGATAGGATCCTGGATAAGCTGCTGATTGATAAGACGACAAGCAAGCGAATCATCTGGGCAACGGATGGCTACAGTGAATATGGAGAGAATTACTGCGATCGTTTTGAAATCACTCCTGGTGCATTAGCCGGAATTAATCCGGTCCTCATTCAGCCAAGAGCATTTAAAGCACTTGAAACCCAGCAGCAGCGAACCAAATCGAAGGCAGAAGTGTTCACTCCATCCTGGATCGTCAACAAAATGGTGAACCACCTTGATGAAGAATGGTTCGGAAGATCCGATGTCTTTAATATAGAAAAAGATCAGACATGGGAGACGGAAACTGAAAAGATCGATTTCCAGGGCAAAAAGTGGAAAGACTACGTTGACCGATCCGTTCTTGAAATCACTTGCGGCGAAGCACCGTTCATTGTCTCTCGATATAACGCAACAACGGGAGAGATCATTCCCATTGAAGAACGAATCGGGATACTTGATCGAAAGTTGAGGATTGTTACTGAGAATACAGGCAGCGAAGAAGACTGGGTCAAGTGGGCAAAGCGGGCTTATGAAAGTGTTGTTTTTGTCAATTGAAAACTGGTCCAGTTGCGTAATTGAAAACTGGTCCACTTTGGGTTATAGAAGACTGCTCTTTCCAGAGCAGTTCCTTCTCCCTTCACCCCCTAGGGGGTGACGCGCTTTTTCTGATTTTTTCCGCCTGATTTTTCTTCAACCCATTTCTTGGTTTCACGAAGCCTGTAACTCTGGCCGGTCATATTGATCATGTAGGCCTTATAAGCCAGTCGATCAATCATCGCTGACGTCAGTACTTCATCTTTGAAAATCTCGCTCCAGCGGTTGAGCTCCAGATTGCTTGTGACGATCAAGGACTTCTTGCCATTGCGACTCGAAATCAAGTTAAACAGAATCTCACCGGATTTCTGATCGAATGAGCAGTATCCAAGTTCGTCCAATATCACGAGGTCAAAACTTTCAAAACGCTTCTTATATCGAAGCAGCTGGTTCTGGCTCATGGCTTCACGGATCTCGATCAACAGATCGGACACCCCGATAAACAGAACACTCATATTGTTCAGACAGGCTTCCATGCCCAGACAGATAGACAAGGCACTTTTCCCCGTTCCTGGATTTCCAATCAGGATTACGTTTTCTCCATTTTTTATAAAGTCCAGAGTTGAGAGTTCTTTTACTTTCTGCTGGATTTCGATTCTCAAATGTTCCGTTTGAAAGTCTTCCAGAGACATCCGATTTGGGAAATGCGCCAGCTGGATCCGCTTCTGAATACAGTTTTCATTGCGGCTGATCGTTTCGCCTTTGAGGACCTTTTCCAGAAATTCTTCGTAATCAAGGTGATCTTCTCTCGCCTGGGCAGCCAGTTCCTTATAGTTCTGGCGGATAAAAGGCAGGCGCAGCCTTTTGGCGTAAGCTTCAATGTTCATTTCATACTCGCTTTCTAGGCAAAGAGTGCCTGGTATTCCTCTACCTGTGCGGCCAGAGGCTCATAGACAGATTGGCGCTGAGGTGCCTGACAGGCTTCTATCCTGAGCAGATCTTTGATTTCTTCCATAGGCCGGTCTTTGTGTCTGGTGAGTATTTCTATGAATTCTTTCGGCTTTTCGCTAAAATAGCTGTCGTAAATTGATTTGAGTTCTGGATCCGCTTTGAGGGCTGTACTGTTTCTTAAAGCTCCAGGCTTTTTACGCAGCGTGCTGAGATAGTGTCGAATATCGAAGCACGTTTTTTGTTTTCCATCATTGATTCTCTGATGTTCAGCTACCTGTTCATGTTCGTAATAAACTTTGATTGTTTCTGTGTAGGTTTTAACTCTTACTTTTTTACCAATCAGATTATCGGGAACGGAATACTGATTATTGTCAACGCTGATTAAAGAGTATTTATTTACTATCCGCTCAGCGATCTGAGCCGCTTCATAGTCAGGAAGGAGCGGCTTCAGAAACGGCTGTTCTTCTTTCCGCTTCGTATCTTTATTCAGTTCATCCAGACGATCCTTGAGCCACATTCTAGCTTCTTCGAGACTGTCGAATTTGTATTTCAAGGCGAAGCTCTTATTTCGAACTACTTCAACGGAACGTTCGACGGATCCTTTCTCATTTCCAGAAAATGCGTTCGTAACGTTTACCCTGAACCCGTAGTAATGGGCGAAGCGGATAAGTTCCGGATTAATTTCTTTCTCGTTTCTTCCTATGAATTTCGAGACGACGTTTCTCATATTGTCGTAAACGCCCTCTCTGAAGATTTCGCCGACTTCATTGAAAAAGCGGATCATCGATTCAAAGAAGACCTGACTTTTCCGGTTTTCGTACAGGCAGGCAGCTCGATAGCCTGACCATGGCGAAGTCATAACGGCCAGATAGAACGTCTTTCTCTGACCATTAATCATCAGCTTCACTTCGCCAAAATCGTATTCAAACCGGTCACCTGGTTCGTAGTCCTGACTGATGAAGCATTCTCTGTGCCTGTTCCTTTTCTCTTTGACCCTTTTTGTGAGGGTCGACAATCCAATGTCGAATCCAGCAGCCCTGATCAGATCCCAGATCTGTAAGCAGGTCAGCTGCTGCTTATGGCCAGACCCGAGCAGGCGTGTCTTTTCTTCTTCGTCTTCAAGAATTTGATCCAGAAGCGCGTCGACCTCTGGACTGTATTTCCGAGGTTGTCTGGATGAACTGTCGTATGAAGGCGGATCGATACACTCCTCAATAAACGTTCGGCTGTTTTCGTGGGTTGGATCAGCTTCCAGAGACTCTCTCTTTTCCTTGTACTTCCTGTACTACTTCTCACCAGTGGTTCTCGAGATCGAGCACAGCGCAGCGGCTTTTCTGGATGAGACTCCTTGTGTTCGTAAATCGATGTATTTGAAAACTGTCATCTGAGTATGCACTTTCTAGTCCTCCATTACGGAGTACGATACAAGTCAGGTGGCCCAGTTTTCAAATCCGATTTTCGCTTTTTTGGACCAGTTTTAAACTACAAAAAA
>NZ_JBKXLD010000010.1:0-38082 GCF_047010065.1 Allobaculum sp. | reverse complement strand
AAGCCCTACGCTTTAGGACTTGCCCATAAGCACATTCCAGAAATGAAAGCCGTCTGCGGTCTGCAGCAGACCCCGCTTTTTGTACCGATCGTCGATGACTATGAAAAAGGCATGCTCACCCAGGTCTTTCTCGGCAAGGACGATCTGACCAAATCTGTCAGTCTGCAGGAACTGCTCGATCTGTATAAAAACTGGTACAGCGATTCCCAGATTCAGGTCGGCGATCCGCAAGGCGCGCTGTTCTCGAATACGCTGGCCGGAAAAGACGGCATGGAAATTTTTGTCAACGGATCTTTGGAAACCGGCTATGTGCTCAGCGCCCGCTTTGACAACCTCGGCAAGGGGGCGAGCGGTGCCGCGGTTCAGAACATGAACCTCATGCTTGGCCTGGACGAATACAAAGGCCTGCATCTTTAAGAAAAACGCGAAATCCGATACGGATTTCGTTTCCATATATTTCCAGATACTGGAGAACTGCGAAGAAGGGATAAACATGAAGGAAAGTCGCAAAGGAATTACCGCAGCCGCGGGATTTCAGACCGGCGCAATTCACTGCGGGCTGCGCAATAATCCGCAGAAAAAGGAACTCGCGCTGATCGTGTCCGAAACCCCGTGCACAGCTGCGGCGGTTTACACCACCAATCAGGTGAAAGCCGCGCCGCTGCTGCTCAACATGCAGCATCTGGCCAGCGGAACGGCACAGGCCATTACCGTCAACTCGGGCAATGCCAACGCCTGTGCGCAAAACGGTGCCGAAAACGCGCTGCGTCAGGCCCAGGCCGCTGCTGCAAAACTCGGTCTGAAAACCGAAGACGTTCTGGTCGCTTCGACCGGCGTCATCGGCGTCGAACTGCCGATTGAAAAAATTGAAGCCGGTACCGAAAAAATCGTGCTGGGCTATGACTCTACCGACAGCGCGAAAGCGATCATGACGACCGATACCCGCGTGAAGGAATACGCGGTGGAATTTGAACTCGACGGAAAAACCGTCTATTTAGGCGGCATCGCCAAAGGATCCGGAATGATCCATCCCAATATGGGAACGATGTTATGCTTCCTGACCAGCGATGCAAAGATCGCTTCGCCTATGCTGGACAAAGCGCTGCATGATGTGGTGAAAAAGACGTTTAACCGGATCAGCGTCGATGGCGACACGTCCACCAACGACATGTGCATCGTTCTGGCTAACGGCATGGCCGGCAATGCCGAAATTACCGAAGAAAATGAAGACTACGCGATCTTCAAGCAGGCGCTCTTTGACGTCATGCAGAAGCTGGCGATCGCGATCGCCAAGGACGGCGAAGGCGCCAGCCGCCTGATTACGGTCGAAGTCAGAACCGCAAAAACCGAAGAGCAGGCCGAAACGCTCGCCCGTTCGGTGGCCTGCAGTTCGCTGCTCAAAGCCGCCATGTTTGGCAAGGACGCCAACTGGGGCCGCGTGATCTGCGCCATGGGCTATTCCAAAGCGCAGTTTGATCCGTCTCTTGTCAGCATTTCCTTCGCGTCGAAAAACGGCGAAATTCTGGTCTGCGAAAACGGCAAGGGCCTTGATTTTGACGAAGACAAGGCGCTTCACATTCTTGAACCCGATGAGATCGTCATTCTGATCGATCTGCACGAAGGAAAAGAGAGCGCGACGTGCTGGGGATGCGATCTCACGTACGAATACGTACACATCAATGGAGACTACCGCTCATGATGAGCGCGCAGATCCGCGCCGCCATTCTTTCGGAAGCCCTGCCGTACTTAAAGGAATACAACGGCGAAATTGTGGTGGTGAAATACGGGGGCAACGCCATGATTGACGAAGAACTCAAAAAGGCCGTCATTCAGGATGTGCTCATGCTGCACCTGGTCGGCATTCATGTGGTTCTCGTTCATGGCGGCGGACCGGAAATTTCAAAAATGTTAAAGAAAACCGGCATCGAATCCCGCTTTGTCAACGGGCTTCGCTATACCGGCGAAGATACGATGGGCATCGTGCAGATGGTCCTTTGCGGCAAGGTGAACAAGGATCTCGTTTCCCTGCTCGAAGGCAAGGGAATCGGTCTTGGCGGCATGGACGGCAATCTGTTTCAGGCCGTTCCGCTCGACCGGGATGAATACGGCTATGTCGGGGAAATCAAAGCCGTCAACAGTCAGATCGTCCGTGATCTCATTCACGGCGGCTACATCCCCGTCATTTCCTCGGTGGCTGCCGGTCTGAACGATCTCAACAGCTACAACATCAACGCGGACACCGCCGCCAGCTGTCTGGCCGGCGCACTCCATGCCAAAAAGCTGATTTTACTGACCGACATTTCCGGTCTGCTGGCGGATCCCAGCGCTCCGGACAGCCTCATTCCGGCCCTGAAAGTTTCGCAGGTGCCGGCAATGCTGGCGACCGGCGCGGTTTCGGGCGGCATGATTCCGAAAGTGGACTGCTGCGTGGAAGCCGTACGGCAGGGGGTTCAGCGCGCCAGCATTATCGACGGCCGCATTCCCCATTCCATTTTGATTGAACTGCTGACCAACGAAGGCATCGGAACGATGTTCTCCCAGGAAGAGGTGTAAAGATGAGCGATACCCAGACCATCATCGAAACAGAATCGACCCATTTCATGAATACGTACGGCCGCTTTCCCATCGTGCTCGACCACGGCGAAGGCTGCCTTCTCTACGATCTTGACCAGAACGAGTACCTCGATCTGAATTCCGGCATCGGCGTCAACTGCCTCGGCCACAATCATCCCGCACTCGTAAAAGCCATTGCCAATCAGGCGGGAACCCTGATGCAGGCCAGCAACCTGTACTATACAAAGCCGCTCGTCGACGCCGGACAGAAGCTCGTTAAGCTTTCCGGCCTGAAGAAAGTCTTCTTCGCCAACAGCGGTGCGGAAGCCAATGAAGGCGTCATCAAGACCGCCCGCAAGTACAGCATCGATACATACGGCGATCCAAAGCGTGTACAGATCATTACGCTGAACAATTCCTTTCACGGACGCACGATCGCCACGCTCGAAGCGACCGGTCAGGATAAATTTCACCAGAACTTCTACCCGTTTACCGCCGGCTTCAAATACGTCGACGCCAACGATCTGGCGGCGATGGAAGACGCCATGGACGACACGGTATGCGCTGTGCTGATGGAACTCGTTCAGGGCGAAAGCGGCGTTCGCCCGCTCGATGCCGGCTACGTCAAAGCTGTCGAAGCGTTATGCAAGGAAAAAGATATCCTGCTGATCATTGATGAAATCCAGACCGGCGTCGGCCGTACGGGAACCTTCTTCTCGTATGAGCAGTATGGCATTCAGCCTGATCTTGTCTCGTGCGCCAAAGGCCTTGGCGGCGGCGTGCCGACCGGCGCGTTTCTTGCCGGCGAAAAAGCCGCCGATATTTTGCAGCCCGGCGATCATGGAACGACCTTTGGCGGAAACGCACTGGCCATGGCTGCAGCCAACGTGGTCCTCGACCAGGTCGGCGATCCCGCATTTTTAGCCGATGTGAAACGCAAGGGCGATAAATTCATGCAGGCCATTTCAGCGATCGATTCCGATCACATTCAGGACGTGCGCGGCATGGGACTGATGATCGGCATTGAAGTCGGACCCGAAGCCATTGCCGACGATCTTGCGAAACTTCGTGAAAAAGGCCTTCTCGCTTTAAAAGCCGGCGCAGGAACCATCCGCCTGCTGCCGCCGCTCATTATTTCGGATGAACAGATTGACCAAGCCGTCAACGTGATGAAAGAGGTACTCGCATGAACCATCTGTTAAAACTCCAGGACTTATCCGCTGAAGAAATCGTTCGGATCCTCGATCTGGCCGACCAGCTCAAATACGAAAAGAAACACGGCATTGAACATCCTTACTTAAAAGGAAAAGCCGTCGGACTCATTTTCCAGAAATCGTCCACAAGAACCCGCGTTTCCTTTGAAACCGGCGTCCATCAGCTCGGCGGACAGGCGCTGTTCCTGTCTTCCAACGACTTGCAGATCGGACGCGGCGAACCGGTACAGGATACAGCCCGCGTGCTTTCCCGCTATCTCGACGGTATCATGATTCGTACGTACGAGCAGAAAGAAGTCGAAGATCTGGCTGAATATGGATCCATCCCCATTATTAACGGTCTGACCGACTACTGCCATCCTTGCCAGGTGCTCGCCGATCTGATGACGATCCGCGAAAAGTTCGGCCAGTTTGAAGGCCTGAAAATGGCGTACATCGGCGACGGCAACAACATGGCCAACTCGCTGATCGTCGGCGGTCTGAAGATGGGCATGGACGTCGCGTGCGCTTCTCCTAAAGGCCATCAGCCCGATCCAGCCGTTCTGGAATTCGCGAAGGAATTCCCGGGCAAGTTTACGCTGACTGAAGATCCAAAAGAAGCCGTCAAGGACGCGGATGTCGTCTTTACCGACACCTGGGCGTCGATGGGCATGGAAGCCGAAAAGGAAGAGCGCATGAAGCTGTTCCAGGGCTATCAGGTCAACGACGAACTGCTCGAACTCGCCAAGAGTCCGGTTATGATCCAGCACTGCCTGCCGGCGTACCGCGGTCAGGAAATTACCGAAAAAGTTTTCGAAGAACACGCGGACGAAATCTTTGAAGAAGCCGAAAACCGTCTCCATGCGCAGAAAGCCGTCATGGTTCTGCTCATGAAAGACGAATAGGCTGCCGGCTTTCGAATCGGTACAAACCGCAGATTTCCTTTACAAACCGCGAAACGATACGCGATTTCAGCAGAACACCCATACTTGTACTGCCGCTGCGCGATCCATATCCACAGGCTTTCGCTTTTGCCGGATGAATCGACTCCATACTCCTTTCCAGACGCCTTTCTGGCCGCTTTGGTTTTAAAACGGATTTCCCGGCAAAACACAAAGTCAGGTACCCCAAAAGGTTTTCCGCATGTCTTTACCCTGGACATGCAGAAAACCTTTTTTCGCTGGATCCGTTTTCCCGAAGAACGAGGCAAAAACAGGGGAGGGACGCGAAAAAAAAGGGACAGAATGCCCGCTTCAGGACTACGCTGAACGCGGGAGAATTTCGTGAAGACGTGAAACGCGAAACGCGCAAAGAAGAAAAATGAAGAAAAAAAGAGGAGGCGCAAAAAATGATGAAGGCAGAAAAGCATACAGACGAGATCCGAATGATTTTCTTTGATATTGACGGCACGCTGATCGACATGAATACGAAGGTGATCAGCCCCCGCACCGTTGAAGCGCTTTGCCTGCTCCAAAAGGAAGGCGTTCGTATCGCCATCTGTACGGGCCGCTCGCCCATGCAGATTCCAAAGTTTGAAGGCGTAGAGTTTGATGCCCTGCTTTCTTTTAACGGCTCTTACGCGACCGATCGGGACGGTCAGGTCATCTGTTCCTCGCCGCTCGATCCCGATGATGTGGAAACAATTCTGGCCAATACGCAGGCTATTGGACGCCCCGCTGCGCTGGCGACAACCGAAGAAATTATGGCCAACGGCACCGACCAGGATCTGAGCGATTACTACGCCATCAGCAAAGCCCGTCTGATTCCCGATCCGGACTTTGACAAACACCGTAAAGGCAAGTGTGTCTATCAGATCATGACGGGCGGACGCAAGGACGAATACGACTCCATTATGAAAAACACGAAAAACGCCAGAGTGATGGCGTGGTGGGACCGGGCGATCGACATCATTCCGGCAAGCGGCGGAAAAGGCGTCGGCGTCCAGAAGGCGCTCGATCATTACGGTCTGACCAGAGAACAGGCGGCTGCCTTTGGCGACGGGGACAATGACCGGCTGATGCTGGAAGCCGTAGGACTTGGCGTCGCCATGGCTAACGGCTCTCCCTCGCTTAAAGTGATTGCGGAGGATATCTGTCCGAGCGTGGAAGAAGACGGCATTTACCAGTACTGCGTCGCACAGGGCTGGATCCATCCGGAAACCGGGGATGCCAAAGTCTGATCCGACCGGCTCTGTTTTCACGCTGCGTTATTAAGAACAGACGAAGAAAAAACAAAACGCATCCGGATTGTAAAAATCTGGATGCGTCGTTCTTTTCCGTGGTGAAGAAGAAACAGATCCCCTGAAGTAAGAAAAAAGTCAGATTTGGATCCGTCCTATACGTCGATTTCGCGATCCTGCAGGCTCTGGAGGGCGGCTTTCTCCTGGTCAAAACGAAGAACGCCTTCCAGGATGTATTCCATCAGATGCTGCTGGTCTTCGTCGAGCCGGCTGATCAGCAGCAGAAGCGTCTGACTGCGTCCGGATTTACCCGCGCCGGTCAGCAGAAAATCACAGGAGACGCCAAAAGCCTCGCTGAGTTTAATCAGCGTTTTCAGCGAAGGGGAAGAGAGCCCCCGCTCCAGATTGGAAATATACTGGGTATTGACGCCGATAATATCCCCCAGAGCTTCCTGGGTATAGCCTTTTTTCTTTCGACACTCGTAGATCCTTTTGCCAATTTCAATGCTGAGTTCATCTTTTTCTTTTTTCATAAAATCAACCCGTATAAACCGCGCCGAGCCGAACAGATGAAGGATCGCATAGCCGTCTCGATTAACTGGAAGCGCATGATGATTCCATTGTAATTAGCATAAGATGAATAAAACACAACCCAGAAGTGGATAAAAACTAGAACTATAAGAATTAGATTCTCCTTTAATGCGTTGCGTTTTCAACCTTTTTGGATGGTTCTGTGTCCGCTGGCAGGTTCCCGGACGGAACAGCAGTCCGGCTGCTGAAAAGCGTGAATTCAGAATTCAGAAAAAAGCCGGATTCTCTTCATTGAAAAACAAAGAGGATCCGGCTTTGTAATGCGGGGGATTTTCCTGGAAAAGGGGGCAAAAGCGATGGGGGAGAGAAGGTCGGTGTTTGAAATCGAAGCTTCGCTTCAGTCTTTGGCCGCAAAAATCGCCTTGCGAATTTCCAGAAGAAGGAGAACCAGGCTGACGCCCAGAACAATGTGGCCGATACCGGCAATGCCGGAAATGGCGGCGCTTGCGCCGTGTGAGAGCGGCGTGCTGAACACCTGGAGTGTGCCGCGCACCAGCATCATGATTTCGGTCAGAATCAGACCGAGGTTGTAGGCAAGAATGATGTGATCGGTCTTCTTTGTCGTAAAGGCGAAGTTCTTTTCCAGCAGGACGAGAAACAGGAACATCGCCATCCCTAACATAAAGAAATGGGGATGGACGACGGAAAGCATCGTCTTGCCGGTATAGCCGACAAACTTGGGCAGTTCGCGGAAATAGACACCGCCGACCATGGCCAGAAGCGCATAGACCAGAGCGGTATTCATGTACTTTTTCATGGATTGTTTCATACTCGCGTTTTCCTTTCTTCGCTTTACGCGTTTAAGCCGAGGCTTTCTGGGATTTCTTCATCGCGCTATAGCCGATCAGAACGGTCCAGACATACGCGCATGTCTTCGGGATCATTAACATGCCGATCGCTGGAACTTTCGAGGCGAACAGTACAACGGGAATGTAGAAGGCAAAACTCAGAACGATCGTCAGCCACATCCATTTAAACGCCTTGTCCTTGGCGGCTTTGGCACTGCGATAAAACAGAACGATCATGAGCAGACCGAGCAGCGCGAACGGGATGTTGCGGTAAATGCCCCAGGAGAGCGGCTCATGCGTGGATGTCCACGCGTTTTGGGGGAAGAGGCAGAGCGCAATCCGAATGATGGCCAGACACCAGACGATAATCGTCAGGTTCTGCGTATGTTTTGGGTGATAGCGCTCCTTCCAGACGGAATAAAGCAATACGTAAAAAATGGTCATCGTAATGGATGTGATGAGCTTTCCGATGCCCAGCGCGGCGGTGTAGTGATCCAGACCGGTGGTACAGAGAGCGACCATACGCGGAACGAGATGGAACGCGTCGCCGCATCCCAGAATAACGGCCATCCATCCAAAGAGACGGTATTGTTTCACACCCTTGCAATCGCGAATCATTAAAATGCCGAGGGTGATGACGGTAAACAGATAAACCACATCAAACAGGGTTTCCAGAATAGCCTGCATAGTAAGACTCCTTTCACGATCAGACTTTCCAGAACTAAATGTACGCTATGTAAGCGGCAGAGAAGATCGATGCGCCCAGATAATGTGAACAATGTTCACTTTTGACAAAAAAATTGTTCTGAGGCAGGAAGGCCTCAGAACAGAAGCCGGTCGGCGGCGGTCAGAATCAGGGAAGGATCGTAGTTTTCCTCAACAATGGAAGCCAGAAGCAGGGAAAACAGAATCTGCGCTGCCTGTTCCGACGAGAACGCAGGGTCGAATCGGTTTGCGGAAATAGAGGGGTCCTTTTCGATCGTCTGCGTGATCGTACGGACGATCTGCTTCCAGGTCCTTCGCATGAAGACGGAGCTTTCCTGCCGTTCGTTGCTGGCGATCAGGCGGGCGTGCATGGTCGCAAAGCCTGGATACGTATGAAAGACGTCTTCCATCTGCGCATACCATTGCTTCAGCAGGGCCTTCAAGTCGTTCTGTTCCAGAAAGCCTTCAGGCAAATGGAAAATTTCCTGCCATATGCTGATGACGGTGGCGCTGACCAGATCGCTTTTCGAAGGAAAGTAATGGTAAAGACAGCCGACCGAAACCTGGCAGGCGCTCGAAACGTTCCGAATGTTTAAATCGTTCCAGCCCTGTGTCGAAGCCATACGACGACACGTTTTCAGAATTTCTTCCTTGGACGTTGCAGCGGGTTTCATCGCACTCTCTCCTTTCCTTTTGCTTTTCGGATCTCGTTTCTGGTCTCTCTCGGATCTCATTCGCGGTCGTATCCCTGGCGTAAGCCAGTCAGGCGGGAGATCTCCAGTTACTGTGATTATAAAACAGGAAAAAAGCGAAACGCATCTCGATCGAGACACGCTTCGCTCTGGCTTTTTTCAATACACGAAAAGATACAGAAGCAGATCGAGCAGAACGGCTCCAGTACGCTGACGATAACGGGCATTTTACGATAGGCGCAGAGCACGGCGATCGCGCCGCCGCCCACCCCGATCAGAATGTGCTTTGGATCTGTCTCCAAAATTCCGGGAAAGATCAGCGAAGCCATGACCGTATACGGCAGCAGCTGCAAAAAGATTTTGCCTTTGGAAGAAAAATGAATTTTCGAGACGAGCAGAGCCGGCACGAGACGCGGAATCATCGTGGAGAGCGAAAGCAGAACGGTCAGCAGGAAGAAATTCATACGTCTTCCTCCTTTACAAAGAGCAGACCGATCAGCGCGCCGGCCAGCGAACCGATGACAATATTCCATCTGCCCTCAATATAGACGCTCGCCAGCCAGGAAAAGAGCGCCGCCGCAAGAACCGGAATCCAGAGACGGGCATGCTTTTGCAAGGAAGGCGTCAGCAGCGCCAGAAACATCGCCGGCATGGCGATGGCGAACGCCGCGGTTAAGACGGGCGGGAAAAAGGCGCAGAGTACGGCGCCCAGCGCGGTTCCGACCCACCAGGAAAACCAGGAGCCAAAGGCCAGACCGCCAAAAAAGGCCGGCGTGATTTTCGAATGATCCTGCGTTGTAAACATGGCGAACACTTCGTCGGTCACACCGAGCGAAAGCACACAGCGCAGCCACAGCGGCGCTGTTTTCAGATCTTCCATGACGACCATGCTCATGATGATATGGCGCAGATTCATGACGAAAACGGAAATGACAATCGTCCAGAGCCCCGCATTCTGTGCCAGCATCGACGCCGTCGTCATCTGTCCCGCGCCCGTATAGACGAACAGGGACAGTGACAGCGTCTGCCAGAAATTCATGCCTGCCGTCTGCGCCATGCCCGCGTAGGCGATGGCAACTGGAATATACCCCAGCATAATCGGCACGCTGGCCAGAAAGCCCGCTCGAAACGCGCCTTTGGACTTCGCGGCCGATGCCGGCTGGTTCTGGCATGCAGATGTCCTCTGGAGCTGTTCAGCCTCTTTGGATTCCTTCATGAAACTATCCTTTCTTTCCAATCGATCGCCTTTTATCGAGCGCCGTCTGGGCTTGTCTTGATCTGGCGATCCGGTTTTCTTTCTTATTCATTTCGCTTATTCTTTCCGATGTCACGTCAGCTTGAAAACCGTATGAAAGCGCGGAAAGAAATGAAAAATTTGTGGAATAGAAAAAAGATATGACATGTTTCCCGACCTGCTCAATTGGGAAGCGTCATATCTTTTCCTTTGGAAGAATTTTGATTTGAGATTGTCTGGTTCTAAAGCCTTTTTAATTCAATCGGGCACTCTGACGCGCGTCTTCTTTGGCTTCTTCTACCCATTTGGCCAGCTCTTCATCGGTCGCCAGAACGTAATGCGTTCCGTCGATGTGCTGCTTCTTGCCTTTGGTGTAGTCGACGCCCATCGCGTCGGCATCGTAGGTGAGCGCCACGCGTTTCTTTTCGATGACCGGGTTTGGTTCCGGGTTGGCGGAAAGAAGGGAGCGGGTGTACGGATGAACTGGATGCGTGAAGATTTCATCCGTTGTACCGGTTTCGACCAGATGGCCCTTATGCATAACGCCGATGCGGTCGGAAATGTATTTGACCATGCTCAGGTCGTGGGCGATGAACAGGAACGCCGTGTTGGTTTCCTTCTGAATTTTTTTCATCAGGTTGACGACCTGCGCCTGAATGGATACATCGAGCGCGGAAATCGCTTCGTCGGCGATGATCAGCTTCGGGTCCATGATCAGCGCGCGGGCAATCCCGATACGCTGACGCTGTCCGCCGGAGAACTGGTGCGGATAGCGGTTAGCGTGTTCCTTGGACAGGCCGACGAGCTCGAGAATGTCGTAGACTTTCTGGTCGCGCTCTTCCTTCGTGTTGTACAGATGATGGATATCGAGGCCTTCCGCGATGATATCGAGAACTTTTTCACGCGGGTTGAGGCAGGCCATTGGGTCCTGGAAAATCATCTGCATGTTCGTATGGAGAAATTTCTCATCTTCATGCGACATCTTGCCGGATACGTCGCGGCCGCAGAACGTGATTTTTCCGGACGTCGGACGATACAGGCGAATGATCGAACGGCCGGTTGTGGATTTTCCGGAACCGGACTCGCCCACCAGACCGTACGTTTCGCCCTCATCGATCCAGAAGTCGATGCCGTCTACCGCCTTGACGGTAAAGGAACGGCTGACTTTGAAGTGCTGCTTGAGGTTTTCTACTTCAAGAATTCGATTGGCCATTATGCAGAAACCTCCTCTTCTTTACGTTCTGTTTCTTTGTTTTCAGCTACAGGTTCCTCTTTCGTTCCGAACGGTTTTTTCGGCGCGGTTACGGTATAGCCAGCAGCTTTGCGCATGCGCTCAAGACGTTCCCTGAGTTCAGGCGGCATCTGTACGTCCGGCGCCTTCGGGGCCAGAAGCCAGGTGGCGGCGGAGTGGGTATTGGTAATGCGGAACATCGGCGGATCGATTTCTTCGTCGATTTTCAGTGCGAAGCGGTTGCGCGGGGCGAATGCGTCGCCCTTGATTTCGTACAGCAGGTTGGGCGGCGTACCCGGAATGGTGTACAGCTCGTCGCCGGATGTATCCATATCCGGCATGGACGCCAGAAGGCCCCATGTGTACGGATGACGCGGATCGTAGAAGATCTCGTTGATCGTACCTTTTTCGACGATCTTGCCGGCGTACATGACGTTGACGTAGTCGGCAACTTTGGCGACAACGCCGAGGTCGTGGGTGATGTAAATAACGGACAGATCCTTCTTTTTCTGGATGTCCTTGATCAGCTCCAGAATCTTGGCCTGAATCGTAACGTCCAGCGCGGTCGTCGGTTCATCGCAGATCAGAACTTCCGGGTCACAGGAGAGCGCGATAGCGATAACCACACGCTGACGCATGCCGCCGGACAGCTGGTGCGGATAGTTTTTCATGCGCTTTTCCGGATCGTTGATGCCGACCAGACGCAGCAGTTCGACCGCACGGTCCCACGCCTGTTTTTTCGGCATATTGTAATGGTAGCGCATGGCTTCCATGACCTGCTTGCCGATGGTCATCGTCGGGTCGAGCGAAGTCAGCGGATCCTGGAACACCATCGCAATGCGGCGGCCGCGGATCTGCGACTGAATGAATTTCGGGGAAGACTGAACGATATCGACCGTTTTCTTTTCTTCCGGTCTGGGGTAGCCGTCCGGAATGCGGCCATTGTATTTGGTCTGAATTTCCGCGATTCTCTCAGGCGGGAATTCGTAGTACGTGTATTCAATCGATCCGTTCTGGATTTTTCCGTTGCCGGCCAGAATGCCCATGACGGCTTTGGTCGTAACACTCTTTCCGGAACCGGATTCGCCGACGATGGCGATCGTTTCGCCGCGGTGCAGATCGAGATTTACGCCGCGTACCGCGTTGACGGTACCGTTGTCGGTAGTAAAGGCGATATCGAGATCGCGGATTTTAAGAATGCGTTCTTTCTCTTTCATCTCTACATCTCCTTCATTTTCGGGTCGAAGGCATCGCGCAGACCGTCAGCCAGCAGGTTGAAGGAAAGCATCAGAATACCGAGGATAACAACAGGAATAATGACCATGTACGGCGTAACCAGAATGGATTTGAAGCCGTCGTTGATCAGCGAACCCAGCGAAGCCTGCGGGGCAGGAACGCCAAGACCGACCATGGCGAGGAACGCTTCGTAGAAGATCGCGTTAGGAATGGAGAACATCGCCATGATGATGATCTGGCCAAAGATGTTCGGCAGAATTTTTTTGAAAATAATGAAGAATCCGCTCGCGCCCAGCGTCTTGGAAGCCAGAATGAATTCTTCTTCCTTGATCTTAAGCACCTGCGCACGGGTGACACGGGCCATGCCGATCCACTCGGTCAGAATCAGGGCGACGATGATCGTATACAGACCCGGCTTCATGATGAGCAGAAGCAGCGTCAGAATAACGAGCGTCGGAATGGAGTTCACGATTTCCTGGAAGCGCTGCATGATCGAATCGACCAGACCGCCAAAGTAGCCGGAAATCATACCGTAAATAATGCCGATGAAGACGTTGACGAGAACCGCGGTTCCGGCAACGAACAGGGAAATGCGGCAGCCTTCCCAGCAGCGAACCCACAGGTCGCGGCCGAGAACGTCGGTACCAAAATAGTGGTAGACGTTGGCGTATTCGCCGACGTACTGTCGAATGCCGCCCTGGCCGTTGAACCAGCCGATCCATTCCAGACCCGGAATGCGCGGGGCCATGGACTGTTCCGCGGTATTTACGGCGTCAAAGCTGTAATGCGAAAGCATCGGGCAGGCAAACGAAAGAATAAGGAAAACAACAATGATGGCACCGCCGATGAGCGCGCCCTTGTTGGATTTAAAACGAACCCATACGTCGTGCATGAAGGAGGAACTTGGCGTGACCTCGTCATGATCCAGACGCGTCGGGATGTCGATCAGCTCGTAGTCCTGATCGAGAACGCGATAGCCCTCGAGAAATTCATCGAGCTGTTTCTGACTGGAAATTTCAGCACGCATCTTAAGCGTCCCCCTTTCCAAGGCGAATACGCGGGTCGATGATGCCGTACAGCACATCGATCAGCAGCATGACAAAGATGTATAAAGCGGAGTACAGGAAACTGATCGCCAGAATGACGTTATAGTCGCGCACTTCAATCGCCTTGACGAGAAGCGAGCCAAGACCTGGAATCGCGCAGATTTTTTCGATAACCATACTTCCGGTCATCAGGCCAACGATAATCGGACCGAGAACGGTGATTACCGGAATCAGACAGTTGCGGATTGCGTGCATCCAGATCAGACGGCGCTGCGAAATGCCTTTGGCCTGCGCGAGCAGAATGTATTCGCTGCCCAGCACTTCAATCATTTCCGAACGGGTAAAACGCGCGACGTTGGCGACAACGCCAAAGGACATGGCGACCATCGGAATGATCGAAGAAGCGACCGGCCGGGCGTTGTTGTAAATGACAGGCAGAACGGGCATCTGTACGCCGAAGAGGATCAGCAGCAGAAGACAGATGACAAAGGACGGGATGGAAACGCCGATAACAGACAGGATCGTCGCAAAGGTGTCCCAGAAATGGTTGCGGTTGAGCGCAGCCACGATCCCGAGAATCAGACCGAAAATCGTACCGATGACGCAGGCGCCGATACCCAGACCGAACGAAACGCCGATACGGGGTCCGACGAGTGCGGAAACCGGCATGTTGCGCTGAATCGCGTAGGAAATGCCAAAGTCGCCTTTAATCATGTTGGCAACGTAAATAAAGAACTGCTGCAGCACGGGCTTGTCGAGTCCGTAGGCTGCGTAAATCTGTGCTCTCTGCGCCTCGGTCAGTTTCTCATCGTTGAACGGCGTACCCGGCATCAGCTTAAGCATCAAGAAGAGTACGAAAACAATCACAAATAACGTAACGATGGAAATCAGAACCCGACGCAGGATATATCGGATTGTTGATTTGTCCATAATGAATCCTTCCTAAAAAACGGGCCCCTGGCCGGGACCCGTTCAAAACATGTCTTTGGCAGGAAAGCGGTTATTCCGTTTTGGCAAGGTTCTTATAAATATAAGGAACGCCGAAGGAATGGGCTTCAATGCCGGTAACTTTCTGGTTTACAAGGCTTGCACCACCGACCTGGAAGATACCAACAACTGGGGAATCTTCCATCAGCAGTTCTTCTGCCTTGTGGAGAAGTTCCCAGCGTTCTTCAGGAGTTGCTGCGTTGGCTGCATCCTGAATCATCGCATCGTATTCCGGGCTCGAGTAATCGCCGTAGTTGTAGGAATTGCCTGTAACCATCAGGTTAAGATACGTGGTCGGGTCGGCATAGTCCGGACCCCAGCGAGTCAGAACGATGTCAAAGTCGCGGGCTTTCTGGGGTTCAATGCGGTTTTCTTTTTCCTGGCTGACCATTTCGATCGTCAGACCCGGGAGTTTCTGAATTTCGGACTGAATGAATTCAGCAGCCGGTTTGGCGGGATCGGATGGCTCGTAGAGCAGACGCAGGCTGATGGAATCAACGCCGAGTTCTTCCTTGGCTTTGTTCCAGTATTCTTCTGCGGCTTTCAGACCGTCATCGCCGACTTCTTCGTAGAACTTCTTGGCACCATCGGTGTAGTCCTTGCCGTCAGGTCCAGCGGCGAAGGCTTCCGGAACGAAGCCGCCGATCGCAATGGAACCGTCCTTGAGGACGTTGTCGCAAAGGTCGGTACGGTCGATGACGGTAGCGATGGCTTTGCGCAGGTTTTCGTTTTTCAGGTATTCATTGTTGAGGTTGTACTGGAGGTACCAGAGGTAGCCTTCGAGGTACGTGGTGTAGCTTGGGGAATCCTTGTATTTGTCAACGAGCGTGGAGTTGAGCTTGGTGAAGTCGGTCTGTCCGTTTTCAAAGCTCAGTGCGGAAGTAGACGCTTCCGGAACGATGTTGACGTCGATTCCGGCAACTTTGACGTTTTCGGCATCCCAGTAGGATTCGTTCTTGTCAAAGGAGAGGGAAGAACCCTTGGTCCACTGCGTCAGCTTGTATGGACCGTTGGCCAGCAGGTTGTCCGCGGTCAGACCGTAATTGTCGCCCTGCGCTTCAAAGAATTCCTGGTTGATCGGGTAGAATACCGGGAATGTCATCAGCGAAAGGAAGTACGGGCACTTCGTGGAAAGCTTGACTTCAAAGGTCTTGTCGTCAACGGCCTTAATGCCGAGCTTCTTGTCGGTTTCGCCGTCATAGACAATGGCTTCTGCATTTTCTACGCAGGCACCGTCTGCAGTAAACAGGTAAGCGTATTCGGCTTTCGGGTTTGCTGCGGTGTAATTCCATGCAAATACAAAATCGTTGGCCGTAACCGGTGTTCCGTTATCCCAGTTTGCGTCGCGCAGATGGAACGTGTAGGTCAGACCGTCATCGGAAAGCTCATAAGATTCCGCAATGCCAGGAACGGCATTTCCGTCTTTGTCCATCGTTTCGAGGCCTTCAACGGAAGCAGCGATCATCTCAAAAGACATGCCGTCTGTTGCGTAGCTGCTGTCCAGGGAGATCGCATCATTTTCCTTGGCCAGAGTCACCCGCTCACCGGTAGCGGAAGTCTTTGTACCCGACGTCTCAGAAGCGGAAGTCTTTGTGCCCGACGTCTCAGAAGCGGATGGCGCTGGCTGAGAGGAGCAGGCAGCAAGGGAAAGACCCATTGCACCGGCGGTAAGAACTGTGAGAAATTTTTTCATTGTTCTCCTCCATAAAAATTTATTTCAATTATAGATAGATGAAAATAATTTCCAATCTCACGGAAACAACTTTCACAAATTTCCGCAAAAAATAGGCTGAAACCGCTTGCATCTGCTGAACTTTTTCTTTGTTTATATAGTCGGTGCGGTGTTTACAGCCTGTGAACAGACCGCCTGTAAAAAAAGCAGACCCGTTCGTAAGGCAAGCTGTCTGCGTGAAAATAAAAGATCAGGACTTTAGAAAGTCCTATGCTGATCAAAGATGAAAAAACTATTCGGATCCGATACGCCTCCAAACATGCCCGACAGGCGGATGGACGCATCCGCCTGCTGCCCGCAAGCCAAAAGATATATCCGGCGCAGAGTGTGGTGAAATGCTATTCTGAAACCGGAACGTACAGAAGATTGCCGGTGATAAAAATGCACCGCAGCTTGTGTACGAAAGGCAGATCGAAGCCGGAAAAGAGGCAAAGGCCCGGTTTCCCGCTTCGTTTCGCCGATCCGGATCAAAATCCGGATCGTAACTATACCGCCCATAATATATTGAAAGGAAAAACGTATATGTACATCGCAAATCCAGACCGTTATAAACAAATGGAATACCGCCGCTGCGGCAATTCCGGTCTTCTGCTTCCCACCCTCTCGCTGGGCCTATGGCAGAACTTTTCCGACCATTCTTCGTATGAAAACATGAAGAAGATGATCCTTACCGCCTTTGATCACGGCATTACCCATTTCGATCTGGCCAACAACTACGGACCCGAACCTGGTGCCGCTGAAAAGTATTTTGGCCGCATTCTCAAGGAAGAACTCATGCCCTATCGCGATGAGCTGATCATTTCGACAAAAGCCGGCTACGAAATGTGGGACGGCCCGTACGGAAACTGGGGTTCCCGCAAATACCTGCTGGCCAGTCTCGATCAGTCGCTGGCCCGCATGGGTCTCAACTACGTCGACATTTTCTACCATCACCGCATGGACCCGAATACCCCGCTTGAAGAAACGATGGGGGCCCTCGCCCAGGCTGTTCGCGCCGGCAAGGCGCTGTACGCTGGCTTGTCCAACTACGATGGCGAAACGCTCAAAAAGGCATGCGCCATTCTCGATGAGCTGAAAGTGCCCTACGTCATCAACCAGAACCGCTACTCGATTCTTGACCGCACCGTGGAAACCAACGGCGCGCTCGCAGCCAGCAACGAACTGAACAAAGGCATGATTACGTTCTCCCCGCTGGCGAAAGGTCAGCTGACCGACCGCTATCTCAACGGCATTCCCGCTGACAGCCGCATTCGTACCGACGGCCGCTTCCTGCATGAGTCCGATCTGCCCGAAGCCAAAGTCGAAAAGCTTCGCGAGCTCAACGAACTGGCGAAGAAAAAAGGCTGTGAGCTTTCCGCGCTCGCGCTGCGCTGGCTGCTCGACAAGGAAGGCGTTACGTCCGTTCTGATCGGCGCCAGCAAGCCCGAACAGATTCTCAAAAATCTCAAGGCGCTGGAAACGCCCTCGCTTACTCCAGAGGAAATGGAGCAGGTCGACAAAATTGCCGCCGAAATCCACGCGATTGAAAAACAGAATCAATCCAAATAAAGCCAGTTCCAGAGGATATCGCTCAGAATCCGAAAAAAAGTCAAAGTCTAAAAGCCGCCTGTATTTAGCAAGTTCCCAGAGAATTTCGAAAGCCCAGGCGGCTTTTGCGGGATGAGAAAACTTCGACTGGAGCGGAACGAATGCGTGCTTCATTCTTTTTAAAGCAGCTGTTTTTTACGCGGGTATACTTGCGAAATGAAAGGGGTCGAAGGAAAAAGAAATCGAGGCAGATGGACTGGATCCAGACGGTGAACAAAGTGGTAATTCCCGCTTCAAAACGTGGAGAAAGGAGCAGAAATTCCGTCCGTTTCTGCTGCGGATCCGCGGCGATCTTATGGATGCCCTTGAAATGCGAACTATCATGAGCGAGTTTTCGTCTGTTTTTTTTAAGAGGACTAAGGCGGATGCCGCCGGTGGGGTGTCTGGCCTTCTCCCGCCGCTTACCCCCTGCCAGGTTAAGGAGCAGAATGCGTTCGCCAGAAGTGCCGTCAGCGGGTTTAGAAAATCGGTAATTTTTGCCAAATCGCTAAGACGGCCGATGACGCAGACGTGAAGAACGGAAAAGTGCGAACAAACGATCGCTGCCTGACGTATTCGAAAATCGAGAATCGAGAATTGAAACGAAATTGTGCAGCAGATTAAGAACAGCGCGAAGGAATACCCGATCCGGCGGCGACTTTGAAATCGCACCGTGCCCGCATGAAACCGGCTCGCGTTGAGACAGGATCCCTTTGAGAAAGGATACAAAGGAGCGAAAGGACAGTCCAGGTTGCCTTGAAACGAAAATGAGGGTTTAATCCCTGCAAGCTTTTTGGAAAACTCGCCGAGATTAAACCCTTAAAAAATTTAGAACGTCTGAAAAAGAGCGGATCTGCTGGATTTTTCCAGTACAGATCCGCTCTTTGCACAGCTTCAGTTCAGCTGAAGGGTGCTGTATCCTCTGTCTGTTTCCTGAAGCTTTTACCTGGACTTATCCCTGCATTTTTTACGGGAATCTGCCATTTTCAGATTTGAAACGGAACAGAACATACGCATTTTCAGATGGAAGACGATTTCAGTTTTTCAGCTTCAGGGTTCAGACGCATTTCAAGCCAGAGCGTGTGGAGGTTTTTCACCGCATTATCAATGACGGTCTGCGAGTTCGAGGTGAGCGCATTTTTTGCGGTTTGCAGGGCCGTATTAAAGCGGGTGTGGATCTCGTTCGGATTGCGGTACTCGCTCAGATCAATCTCTCCAATATCCGAAAGCAGCATACGCAAAGCGGTTGTATCCACTGTCGGTTGAGCCGGTTTTTCTTCAAGAGCTGCTTTTGCTTCGGTATAGCTCGTGAGCAGGCTGTCGATCTGCGCCTTTGAGGCATAGTCCGGTCCCTGACCAGTAATGGAGGCAGCCATGCAGTCTTCCAGAGCTTTTCTGGCGGCCGTATAGGCGGAAGCTGTTTCATCGGTATAGCCGGAGAGGTCAAGAGCTTTGTTCGCATCCAGTGTTTTATAGGCATTCGATGCGCTTGTCGCCAAGGATACCGCATACGCAAGACGCTCGGCAGAATCATCTACTTCCGCCTGCGAACTGAAGGTATCTGCGGGATTGTCGAGTGCTGCTTTGCCTGCACTGGCTTTCTGCGTGAGATACGTCTTCCACTGCTGCGGCAGGAGGGTATCCTGTTTGGCAGCCAGTGCGAGTGCATCATCGTAAGCTTTTTGGAGGGCTTTCAGATCGAACGTTACGACAGGTTCTTCACTCAGAGTCAGCGTTTGTTTTGCGACAGTCTGGTCGGTATAGGTGCTTCCGTTCCAGGAATCCGTGGTCCGAATCGTAACAGAAGCCTGTACATTTCCGGAAAGATCCTGCAGATCAACAGAAATCGTGCCTAAAGACGATGCGTCTTTGCGGATCAGCTTCTTCGAGATTGTTGTTGAGCCTTTTGTAATGGTCAGTTCCGCTTCACCTACAGTCTTGCCAAGTTCTGTTTCGAGTGCGCTGAGGTTATAGCTGACGGTCTTGTGTTCGGTATCCAGAACCAGTTTCGTGTTCTTGATCGATTCAGAGGATGTAATAGGTTCGACCATATCCTGACGGGCAATCCGGGAATTGCTGTCGAAGATACCCATTTCCTGAATCACCTGTTTAGCCATGGCAATCTGACCAGGACCTACGGGGTGAATGCCGTCTTTTCCGCCGGAATGGTTGAACCAGAAGCCGGTGGAGGTAATCGATTTTTCATCGGATTTCTGTTTTTCATCAAACAGATCGAAGTGGTCGACCAGAATGCATCCCTGTTCTTCGGCAACTTCTTTTACCCATCTGTGGATATCGTCATTGCGTCCGATATGTCCGGCATGCGCCTGGTTGACAATTTTCGGCGGAACGCGCAGAACGACAACTTTACCGTCTGCTTTCCACTCTTTTACGGCATCCGAGAGATGTTGTTTGTAGTCCGTGTAGAGCCAGTGGTTTCCTTCTGATGGACCATAGGCTCCATCGTTGGTACCGAGCATGCAGATGACAACGTCCGCTTCCTCTTTCCAGCGATCGTAGCGCTCATCTTTGTGCGTAAAGTAAGAACCAAAATCAGCATTCGAAATAGCTCCGTTGATGACAACGTCATTTGGACGATTCAGATCGTCATGGACGTAGCGTTCGAAGACATCCGGAACGCCGGTAAAGCCGTCTGTATAAACACCATGAGTGATCGAGTCGCCAACAAACAGCCAGGTCGTCTGCTGCTCCCGGGTCGTATACTGCTTGACCAGTTTCTGCAGGTCGGTCAGCTGATCGTAATCTTTTGCATCCGTAACTGCAGATGTTCCGGTCGTACCGGTTTTCTTCTTGTAAACAACAGCGCCATCCGCATTGACGATCGTGAAATCAAATGCGGTCTCTGGGTTCAGACCATTGAAGACAACTGCCTTATTCGCAAACGCCTTTTTCGTTTTCTGACCATTCACTTCCAGAACGCCATAGTAGGTTCCGTCTGCCTGAATGGAAGCCTGCACGGAATTGGAAGTGACGGTGAAGACCGGCGTTTCTTCTTTAAGCGGAGCCAGCGGTGTGAAGGAATACTTGCTGAGCGTATTCAGATTGGCTGTTCCCATATCGCCGACACCGACAGCTGCACCAAGCTGGTTGCAGATCAGCAGATGACCTCTGGCGTTCAGGTTACCGTTTGCATCGAAGGATTTTTCATCCTCGCCGGCAGCCTTGAACAGGGCTTCGTGATCCACTACGACGATGGAATCGCCGTATGTTGAGAAGTCTGCTGCAATCACTGCATCGACAAGAGCTTTCAGATCTCTGGAAGCGTCCCCTTTTACAGGCGGAATCTGAAGCAGGGTGAAGCGTTTGGCTTCAATATTCTTTGTCAGGATCGATTTCAGACTGTCTTTGATCTGCTGGTCGCTCAGAGATTCGTTGCCATCGAGCATGAGCAGGACAGAACGCGGGCCATATTTATTGATCAGAGAATCGTACTGTTCATCGATAGTTTTGATCGTGTTGCCTGGAATGGAACGGTTGATGACATAGCGCTGGCGGTTGAAGTTGGCCAGGTCGTATCCGCCGTTGGCATTGTGGTCGAGACTGATGTTCAGATGGAACAGTTTGTAGTAGGTTTCGTTGTAGCCAAGGATATCGTTTCCAGCGGAAGCCAGGCCGCCGCCGACAGCTACCCAGTGCTTATTTCCGGAGGTATCAAACAGCTGATTTTTCGTTAAAGGGGCTTCATCCGCTTTTGTCAGTTCGATGAGCTCTTCATTGGAGAGCGGTTCGTCTACAACGGCTGCATAGTCGATTTCACCATTGAAAAGTCCCGCAAAAGACGATGTGTCTGTGCCTGCTGCTTTGCGAACACCGCCGATCAGAACTTCATCTGCAGCGCCGCCAAGCCGGGTAAACAGACCTGCAAAAGACGAGTTATTTGGATAGCTGAAGACTTTTGATCCATCGAGTGTCACGCAGAAGGTATCGGCTTCGCCCAGGTGATCGGCATCTGCACTGGAGAAGGCGATCGTATGCCACTGTCCATCAGCAACCGATCCTAACTCAGCTTTAGCGCCTCCGGTTAAGTCAAAGCGTGCTTTCTTGCTTGCCTGCACGCGGCCTTCAATAGCGCCGACTGCGTTGTCTGCCGGCCATGCCGCCTGAGCGTAAACGCCGGCTTTATGAGCAAAGAACAGGTTGTATGGATTGGCAGTCGTATTGGATTTGAAACGAATGACGACTGCACCGCTTCCGATATTTCCAACACGGGTTTTCAGATCCTCATCTGCACTTTCAAGGAAGTTATAGGGCAGACGTGTTCCGTCAAAGACGGTTGGATTTGTTCCGGTGTCTTTTTTGAAGTCGTGATACAGGACGGAAGTTTCTTCCAGTCCGGTGCTGACGGCATGGGAGAATTCATCGGTTTTTCCATCGGTCGTCACTTCAATGCTGTACGTATGGGAACCGGATTGCTCAGGAACGTCCTTATATGGAGAAACAGCTGCTTCGGCAACAACCTTGCCATCACGGGTGATCTTTGCGGTTCCGCCGCCGTTCCAGGTAATCGTATTTTTGAAGACGCCGCCTTTGACTGTACATTCAACTTTTACGGGATCCGGTGTCGGATCAACCGTACTATCAGAGTCAATGTTTTCATTGGCTGCTGAAAGAGCTGCACATTCTGCTTCGGTCAGAAGTTCGGATGTGACAAGGACGTAGTCAATCTCGCCTTTCCAGGCTTTGCTTACATTTCCGCTGGCATCTTTGACGCCGCCGATTGCTACAGTATCCATCGGTGTGGTTTTGGTCAGAAAGCCATTAAAACTGGCGTTTTTAAATGTATTCGGGTTTGTCGCACCGGTTAGCCCGTCTGCTCCATCGTAGAAATAGGTCAGACGGTTATTCAGACAGTCAGCCGGGGCACGGTAAATGACCGTATGCGCATTGTCGCCGGCTGCAAGATCCCAGTTGCTGGCATTTGTTCCCATGCACTGGCATTTGTTGCTGTCTGTCAGTTCATAGCCGAATACTGCCTGGTTATTCTTATTGTTGCGATATCCGAAGAACCGGTCTGCGCTGCCGGACTTCATGCCAAGAAATGCGCCGCCCGCTGAGCTCAGATCGGAAGAGTGTTTGGCTCTTGCGATCACGGTTCCTTCGGTCATGGCTGCAAGTTTAGCGGCTGCTGCTGCATCTACGGAAACAACATTCGTTCCGTCAAATACGGTACTGGTTCCTCCGGTTTTCGGATCGATCCAGCAAAGCGTGCTGCTTTCCGCAAGAGATTTCAGGCCCGTTTCTTTGCTGGTAAGCTCTGCCGTTTCCTGTTTCGTATCGTTGTCGATAATTTTATACGTAACTGTTTTGCCGAGACCTGCATTCACATCAATGAAGCTGCCGGCTGTCAGTGCTCCAGCATCGGCAAGATCAGAGAATGTGCCGTCTTCATTCTTTTTCTGAATCCGATAGGTATGGCCGGCTTCTGGTGTAAAGGAAATGCGGACTGTCGAGTAGCGCGTATGCAGAGCTTCATCAATCTGCAGCTGTTCTCCATCCGTTTTCTCGCTCAGATCCGGAATTTGATCGGCTTGGATATCTGCATTTGCCTGCGAAACCGCTGCACACTCCGACTGAGAGAGCAGTTCTGAAGTAATCAGAACGTAATTGATCGTTCCCTTCCACGGGAAAGCCGTGCTGCTTCCATTGGCGTCCGTTACGCCTCCAATGGAAATTGCATCCATCGGTGTGGTCTTTGTTAAGAAGCCATTAAATTTCTCGTCTTTGAAAATATTAGGATAAGAGGCGTTGATCAGACCGTCCGCGCCGTCATAGAAGTAGGTCAGACGATCGGCAACGCAATCCGCCGGCGCGCGGTAAACGACTGTGTGACCGTTCTCGCCTGCCTGCAGGCTCCAGTTATTCGTGTTGGAACCCAGACAGGTGATCTTGTTTGTATCGGTCAGTTCGTAGCCGAAAGCAAAAGGCAGTGAAGTAGCACTGCTGCTCCGGTAGCCGAAATACCGGTTGCTGGTTCCGGATTTGATTCCAAGGAATGCTCCGCTTTGCGTTGCGACTGCATCCGAGCTGAGCTGAACCTTGGCAATTACTGTACCCTCATTCAGGGCTGCCACTTTAGCAACCGTCTGTGCATCCATCTGCACCGTATTGGTTCCATCAAAAACCGTGGCCTGTCCATCCGACTTCGGGTCGGTCCATGCCAGAGTACTGACGGCGGCCAGAGCTTCAAGGCCTGTTTTTACGCTTGTAAATTCCGCCGTTTCCTGCGGCTGATCCGGATTGGTCACGTCGACGATCTTATACGTCGGTGCAGTACCTGTTCCGGCCTTTTCATCAATAAAGCTGCCCGTCGTCAGAGCGGATGCTCCGTCAAGATCTTCAAACGCGCCTGACGAATTTTTTTTCTGAATCTTGTACGTGTGAGAGGTCTCTGCAGTAAAGGTGATGCGTACGGAACTGTAGCGAGCGACTGTTTTCTCGTTCAAGTCAAGTACGACTGCATTTTCATCGGCCAGCGGGCTAGCCTGATCCTGTGCAAGAAGCTGCAGAGGCGCTCCGGTTACAGTCAGTGCTGCAGCCAGAAAGGCAGATGCAAACCGGTTTTTCAGTTTTTTCATGTTTTCTTCCTTTTCCTGTGTTGTTGAGTTTTCCGTTTCCTGCGTCTGAATCTGCAGAGTCGCTCCATGAAATCGCCCGAAAGTTTGAAGCACTGCCTGCGGTTCTGACAGGTAAAACGGGAAGAATCAGCTTAATCTTAGGCATTTTTCCTGCGACGCTTTTTGTTTTGTTTTTTTGTATACACACTTTCCCAAAAAATAGAAAACGATTACTGTAAGAAAAGCAGACCGGTTTTCCAGAATGAAAACCGTGGACAAAACGCGGCTTTCGTATACATAAAATCCAATCGGATCCGGATACTCAGACGGAATGGATTTTCCAGGCCATCGTCTCCCCTGCCGGGTACCGATTCTCCTTTCTGAATCAGGGGCTGCGCAAAACAGGGCTCTGAATCGCCATAGGCCTGTTTCGCTGTTCAAATACGAATCTTTATTTATTGCGGACCTGCATTTATGACCTGCATTTATGATCTGTATTTATATGGATCTGTACGGGAAGATCTGGCCCCATATTTGCTTCAATCCGGCTGCAAACGCCGCCTGCAAATCCAGTTCAACCAGGTTTTTAAAAGGGAGGACCATGCCTTTCCCATCGCAGACCCCGATGGATCGGCCAGTGAAAAACACCGCGAATTGCGGCTGCGGTTGCAGCTGCATCGGAAATCTTACGAGGATAAACTGGCGAAGCCGAAATAAGCGGGTTTGCACGTGTTCATTGAAGAAATATCGAACAATGGATTCGAAGATCCAAAAGCGAAAACAGAGAAATTCATAAACGGAGACACAGATCGTTCTGGGAAGATGCCGGAGAGGATCTGTGTATTTCTTCGGGTTGGGGACAATCGTTTTGTCTGTGCGTATTCCGGTTCTTGCCCGCATCTTTTGCCTCTGTTAGTATCGGATTGCACTCGCATCGACTGCCCGGTTAGGCAGCCAGCGTTCTGGCTTAAGGGGACAAAAAGAACAGGGCAGAACAGAGAGTCAAAAAGGCAAAATCAGGCCTTTTCAAATACTAAGGGGGACGGCTTTGTGGCAATCCGTACAGATATACTTACCTGGTCCAAAGGGGACTTAATGGAAACCTACTGGAAGGTTTTCTTTCACCGCCAGAATACGCAAAGCGGATGGAAAAGGGATTTTTATACGTTTTTTCTGAATCGAAGTGCGCGAAAGCATGGCGGCTACATTGGCAAGGACACCTGGTTTGCTTCGCGGCCAAGACTTCCGCACGGTCTGCATGGCATTTATATTTCCCGCTACGCAAAGATCGGGGAAGAATGCTGGATTTATCAAAATGTAACGATCGGCGAAAGCAAGGGAAAAGCGCCGGTGATCGGGGATCACTGTCTGATCGGGGCCGGAGCGGTGCTGATCGGCGATATTTCGATCGGGGATCATGTAAAGATTCAGGCGGGCGCGGTCGTGAGCGAGGATGTTCCTTCCCATGCAACCGTCTTCGCGCCAAAGCCGACCATTCATATCTCCTCTTTGCATGAGTAGAGAACACGTATTCAAAACAAACGAAAAGTACAAAGAAGCAAAAATCGCAATCACGAAAATACAGAAACACAAAAAGGAAAGGGCAATCCAGGCCAGATTCTGCTTTTGAGCAATCGGATAGAGGATGCACCAGAAACACAGACAATCCCAAAGGTGAACATTAAAACCGGCGGGATTTTCTATAATGAAGGAAAGAAAGTCTGTCTCCTTTTGCGGCAGACCGTTCAAAATCAGGCTTTGCCTGAGAAAACAGAATAGAGTAAGGACAATATGATGAAGAAAATTCCAATTACGGATCTTGACGGCTTTCAAATCGGTCAGGCTCAGGATCGCCAGCAGGGAACTGGCGTAACCTGCATTTTATCCATGGAAGGCGCAACGGCAGCCGTGGATGTGCGCGGCGGCGGGCCGGCAACCCGTGAGACGGATCTGCTTGATCCCAAAAACATGGTGCAGAAGATCAACGCCGTCGTTCTTTCCGGCGGCAGCGCCTTTGGACTCGAAAGCTCTTCGGGTGTCATGCAGTATCTGAAAGAAAAAGGCGCCGGCTTTGGCATGAAGGGACTGGTCGTTCCGATCGTATGTCAGGCTTCGCTGTTCGATCTGCCCTGCGGATCGCCGGATGCCTACCCCGATAAAGCGATGGGCTATGAAGCCGCAAAAAACAGTGAACACCCAGAATGGAAAAGCGGCTGCTATGGAGCCGGAACGGGTGCCAGTGTCGGCAAGCTTATGGGCTTTGAAAATGCGATGAAATCCGGTATCGGTTCGTGCGCCTGTCAGATCGGCGCACTGAAAGTCGGCGCGATCGCAGCGGTCAACGCGTGCGGCGATGTCTTTGAACCCGACTCGAAAAATCGTCTTGCAGGAATTTATAATCGTGCGGCCGGTATGGAAATCAATACCGAAGACGCAGTACTGAATAGGATGACGCAGTCCATGGAAGGCATGAATACGACTATCTGCGCGGTGATCACCAACGCCGATCTCAACCAGGCGGAGATGACCAAACTCGCCGGCATGTGTCAGAACGCGCTGGCCCGGACCATTCGTCCTGTACATACGCCAAACGACGGCGATACCGTATTTACGATGACGACCAATCAGGTGCCGATGGACCTGACAGCGGTGTCTGTTGTGGCCATTAAAGCGCTCAGCGAAGCGATCGTCGACGCCATCAAGAGCGCTGAGCCGATGTTTGGTCTGGAAAGCTGGTCTTCACTGGAAGAGAAAAAGGCAAAGAATAACGCGTAACTCCAGACTCTGTATGTATAGCTTCGCCAGCGCAGGCGGAGCGCAAAACGTGAATTCTTAAAACCAGAAGATAAGCAAAAGGCGGCAGACCTTCACAAAACGTGAAGACCTGCCGCCTTTTTCCATAGCGTTCCGTTTGAATTGGAAGACCAGTGCCGCCCGCTTTGAGACGGGTTCTTTCTGCGCTAAAGGCAATGCTCTTCCTGGAATAATCAGGATCAGGCAAAAATCAGAGTCATGAGTACGACGAACAGAAAGGGCAGAAGCAGACAGAAAATGATTTTCATCTGCCGCTTGCGGGTTTCATACAAGTAGGCGATGAACTCGCGAAGCATGGCGTTGAGCGTGAAATACCACTTGGTTTTCGAACCGTATCCCAGACAGGGAAGGCCGATCGATTTTCCAAGCAGCAGGGCCCGGAACACGTGGTAGCGGGTTGTGACAATGGCTGTGTTGCCGCGCTTTTCCTCTTCCTGAAACAGCAGGCGGGAAAGCGTCAGGTTTTCCAGCGTGTTTCGGGAGCGTTCTTCGCTGACGGTATGCAGCGGATCCGCGCCATGTTCGAGGGCATAGATTTTCATCGCCGCACCTTCCGGAACGTCTTCGCCCGGTCCCTGACCGCCCGAAAGAATCAGCAGCGCGCCAGGATTTTTCTGCTGAAGAGCAATTCCCGCATCGATTCGAGCCGCCAGCAGCGGCGGTACGGTCGTTCCGAACAAGCCGGAGCCAAGAACGACGATCTGATCAAAACGATTCTTATTTCGAAAATGAATCAGGTTGATCCAGGAAGAGAGCACGTAAATCGCCAGCAGGAAGGAAAGGTATCCAACGACGACTGTGGCCATCGCGTAGAAAAAATCCAGAATGATATTGTTCGCAGCCTGCAGCAGTACAGGGAAAACAAAGAGGACCAGCAGGATGAAGATGGAAAAACCGATGGAAAGACAGTTGGTAAGTGAAAGTCCTTCCCGACGGATCAGGCGAATGCCTTCGACAAAAAGGATGCCCGCCAGCAGCAGCGGAAAGACCAGAAGGAAGAGGATGACCACAACGGCGATCAGGATGAGAAGAGTCACCAGCCAGGGCGCTTTCGCAGTCAGTTCCGCCGAATAGCGAAACACCAGCAAAGCCGCGCTGATTCCGCTCAGGCCGACAAACGTCAGCAGACTTATGCCGCTCCACACACTGCGCGGCTCAACGAGCAGGACGCAGACCAGAAAAATCAGGCCGATCAGAAAGGGAAGACATGCGATCAGTTCAAACAAAGCATCACCTCATTCTCTTGCCTGATTCCATTAAAACGTTCAGGCGCTTTCGTTCCACGAAATTGTATCGAAGAACCGCTTTGCGAAGAAGAAGGACAGTCTCATCTTTCAAACATGACAGGCCATGAAGTCAAATTGTGCGCTTGTAAACCAAAGTCCTGCTGGTCAGCTTCCCAGACGGCTGCGTATACAGAAGATGCGAAGTTTATAAAACCGGCGGATCCGACAAAAGCGCATTACGACTTTGGCGGCTGGTACGCCGATGAAGGCCTGAAGACGTCGTACAGCTTCAGCACAGCTGCAGCGGGCAACGTTACCCTTTACGCGAAGTGGACGGCCAAACGCTATACGCTGACCTTTGATTCCAATGGCGGCAGCAGCGTTGCAGCCCAGACGGTCGCTTACGCACCGGATGCGGTATTTACGGCTCCGGCCCTGGCTCCAACGAAAGCGGATCACCGCTTTGCGGGCTGGTTTACCGATGCAGCTCTGACTTCGGCTTATGACTTCAGCTCCAGAGTGACCGGCTCGATCGAGCTGTTTGCCAAGTGGCTCTATGTACAGGTGATCGATCAGGCGATTACGTATTCGAATGGCGTAAATGCGCATCTTGACGACTTCGGCAGCTCCGCACAGACCAAAAAGGCCTTTACCGATGCCCTGAGCGCGGCAAAGACGGTTCGGGATGGCGCGAAGGCGCAAAAAGAAATTGATGATGCCGCAAAAGCACTCAATGCGGCAGCACTCGATCTTCGACTGGAAGCCACAAGCGAAAACCTTGAAGCGCTCAAGAACTAAAAGACGTCGTTGAAAGCGCAGGCTTTCCAGGACGCCCCAAAGGAAAAGACAGCTTTAACCAGGAGGCAGCCGATCCGATCCGGCTGCCTTCTTTTTACGGGTATGTCAAAAGAGGGGCTCGAGCGCTATATGAAAAGAAAGCGCTTTGAGTACATGAGAAGAAAGAAAGCGGCAGAAATTTTATACTTGGATCCGTGGCGGATACGGAACAGCCGTTCGTCAAGGGATGGACGCTGTTCGGAAGGGAAATATTTCGCCTTTGAACTTAGAAAGGGAAAGGAGAAGATCCTGTTTCGAGAACGGGAACAGGACGCCAAAAGAAATGACGCAGAAACAGATCAAAATTCTTGGCTATGTGGGAAGCTTTCTTTCGATTCTCATGTATGTTTCCTACATTTCGCAGATCCTCAATAATGTGCATGGCGTAAAAGGCACCTGGATCCAGCCGCTTTGCGCCTGCATTAACTGTGTGATCTGGACGGTTTACGGTTTGATGATCAAGCCGAAACAATGGCCGCTCGTACTGGCCAACGTGCCGGGAATCTTTCTTGGCCTGATCACATTTCTTACCGCGCTCTAGAATCTGGCACTTTCCAGCGGAAAAACCAGAAATCTGCAGCGCAGGGCGAAAAAGCCCGCATGCATCCCTGCTGACGATGTGTGCGGGCTTTTTCTTTGTCCCAGACATCCCGTTTTTTCGATCAATATATGGTATCGAAACCATATCGGTGATTTCTGGTGAAAGCATCAATAAAAGGCGAAAAACAGCCGAAAATATGGAAATACTCTATTTTTTTATATTCGTGTGAAATCGGTTCCATATTTTTGTAAAACCGTTGACATGGAATCGATACCACAATAAACTTCAAGTATAAACAAGCCGGCAGACAGGCCGGCCAAAAGAGAAAATGGAGAAAGGGAAAAATGGATTACGCAAAGATCGCAGCGGACATTATTGAAAATGTCGGCGGCAAAGACAACATCATCTCAGCAATGCACTGCGCGACGCGCCTGCGTCTGCGCCTGAAGGACTACAGTAAAGTCGACGAGAAAAAGCTCGAAGACGTCGACCAGGTCAAAGGCATTTTCCTTGCCAACGACCAGCAGCAGGTCATTCTCGGAAGCGGAACCGTAAACCTGGTTACCGCGGAAGTTCTCAAACAGACCGGTCTGAACGGAGGGGCGGTCAGCGAAGAACCGAAGAGCAAGGAGGGCAGCTGGCTGACCCGTGCAGTCAAAGGTCTCTCTGATATCTTCGTTCCGATCATTCCGGCGATCGTCGCCGGCGGTCTTCTGATGGGAATCAACAACGTACTGACCGCCGTCGGCCTGTTCGCCCCGGGCAAGTCGCTCATCGACATGGCGCCGCAGTTCGCGGGCCTCGCCTCGTTCATTAACATGTGCGCAAGCGCACCGTTCACGTTCCTTCCTGTTCTGCTTGGCTTCTCCGCTGTGAAAAAGTTTGGCGGCAACCCGTATCTGGGGGCAGCGATCGGCATGGTCATGGTTCATCCGGACCTGCTCAATGCCTATAGCATCGCTTCGGTAGACACGCTTCCGTTCTGGAACATCCTGGGCCTGGAAGTGCAGTCGATCGGCTATCAGGGTACCGTTCTTCCCGTGCTGGCTGTTTCCTGGATTCTGGCCACGATCGAAAAGTTCCTGCATAAGCACACCCCAAGCTGGCTCGACAACCTTTCCACACCGATGCTTTCGCTTCTCATTACCGCTCTGCTGACATTCACGATTGTCGGACCCGTTATGCGTACAGCCGGTGACTGGCTCGCTTACGGACTGAGCTGGCTCTATTCCACCCTCGGCTTTATCGGCGGCGCCATCTTCGGTCTGCTTTACGCGCCGATCACCATGACCGGCATGCATCATTCCTTTATCGCAATTGAAACCCAGCTGATCGCAGCCGCGGAAACTACAGGCGGCTCCTTCATCTTCCCGACCGCTTCGATGAGCAACGTTGCGCAGGGCGCAGCCGTTCTTGCGGTTCTGGTCATGACGAAAAACGAAAAGATGAAATCCCTCTGCACCGCTTCTGGTATTTCCGCACTGCTTGGCATTACTGAACCGGCCATGTTCGGTGTCACCCTGAAACTTCGCTATCCGTTCATCGCGGCCATCATCGGCTCCGCAGTCGGCTCTGCCTGGATTGCCGGTACGCATACGCTGGCCATTGCCTTAGGTACCGCGGGTATTCCGGGATTCATTTCGATCCGTCCGGAAAGCTGGCTGAACTTCTTTATCGGCATCGCCATTTCCATGGCTGTATCTTTCCTGCTTACGGTTTACTTCATGAAAAAACATCCAGAAGGCGAAACCGGAGAAAACAAAGGCGGCTTTTCCTTCAAAAAGAAAAAAGCGGCTTCCAAAACGATCGAAAGCCAGAATGAAAAAGAAAACGAAACCAGAACAATCGAAACCGCTGCTCCCGCAAAAGAAGCAGCACCTGCACAGATCAAAACCCAGGCAGCCAAGCACATCCTGTGCGCGCCGGTTTCCGGCAAAACCGCTCCGGTCAGCGACTGCAGCGATGCGGTCTTCGCATCCAGAGCCATGGGTGACGGCATTCTGATTGAACCGGAAAACGGACGCTTTTACGCGCCGGCTGACTGCGAAGTCGTCATGCTGTTTCCGACTAAGCATGCCATCGGTCTGAAAACCGATGACGGTGCAGAAATTCTGATTCACATCGGCATGGACACCGTTTCGCTGGATGGAAAGCCGTTTACCGCTCACGTGGAAAACGGTCAGAAACTGAAAGCCGGCGATCTCATGATCGAAGCCGATCTCGATGCGATCCGCGCCGCCGGGCTTTCCATTCAGACTCCGGTCATCTTCACAAACAAAGTCGCCTTTGAAGCCAGACCGTACGGTCAGGTTCAGGCTGGCGACGCCGTGATGGAAACGAAAAAAGGAGAATAAAAATCCGTGAACTACTCTGTACAGAACCGTTTTTCGCAGGCGATGACAGAGACAAAGCGATCCGAGGCCGCCAATAGCCCGGATCGCCTTTGCTTTCATATCATGCCTCCCGTCGGATGGCTCAACGACCCCAACGGGCTCTGCGAAAAAGACGGCATCAACCATATTTACTATCAGTTCGCCCCCGAAAGCGCGGCTGGAAACACCGCAAAAGGCTGGGGCCACTGCACCACGAAAGACTGGATTCACTACACAGAACAGCCGGTGCCGCTTTTTCCGGACAGCCTGCTCGATGAAGGCGGTGCCTACTCTGGAAGCGCGCTGGTTTGCGACGATGGAAAAATTCGCTGCTTTTATACTGGCAACCGAAAGCTGCCCGGCGAGCATGACTACATTTATGAAGGCCGTCAGCACTGGACGTGCATGACGGAATCCACAGACGGAACGCTTCTGGAAAACAAGCAGGTGCTGCTCAAAAACGAAGACTATCCCAAAAACATGAGCTGTCATGTGCGCGATCCGAAAGTCTGGAAAGACCAGGACGGCTACCGGATGATCCTTGGTGCCCGCACCCGTCAGGATCAGGGCATGGCTTTGCTCTATACGAGTAAAGACCTGAAAAACTGGACGCTTTCCGGAACGATCGAGGGGAAAGAAGACTACGGCTATATGTGGGAATGTCCGGATTTTCTGGAACTCGACAAAGCTGCGCTGCTGCTCACCTGTCTGCAGGGAGCGCCCCAAAAGGGATACGAATACGAAAACCTGTACCCTTCTGGATATTTCCAGCTTGAGAAAAACCCAGACAAAAAGGGAAGCTGGATCGCCGGCGAATTCCGGGCTCTGGATCATGGCTTTGATTTTTACGCCCCGCAGACGTTTGTCGATGAAAACGGCCGGCGCATTCTGATTGGCTGGATGGGTATTCCGGATGTGGAGTATACCAACCGGGAAGCAAAATCGAACTGGCAGCACGCGCTGACGCTGCCTAGAGAACTGACCTGGAAAGACGGTCAGATTTACCAGTACCCCATTGAAGAAATGTTCCAGCTCGCGCAAAACGAATCGTCCAGAAGCCTTGAACTCGAACCGGGAAAGGCGGCCAGACTGGATGATCGCGTCTGTCTGATCGAATTGGAAAACGATCAGAAAGACTGGTCCATTTCGCTGCGTCACGATCTGACGCTCTCGGGGCATAATGGTGTTGTCAGACTTGAACTCCATCAAAGCGGTCTTGGCCGCACGACACGCCATGCGTACTGTCCGGACGTGCGCCAAATCACGATCTTCTCCGATACGTCATCCGTGGAGATTTTCATCAATCATGGCCAGGTTGCTTTTACTACAAGACTTTACGATGCGCCCGAAGATCGCAGTCTGAAAGCGGACGTGCGCATGAAGGCCATAATTACTCCCCTTGCCTCGTTTGAAATCGCCAGAGCCTGAGGCTGCAGACGGCGAGCGTGTGCAGGATGGTCTGTCCTGAAGTAAACAAGAACAAGAAAAAGAACAAGAAAGAGAAAGAGAAACCAAACAGAGGAAACCGGTATGACTCAATCCGTAAAAACAATCGATGTGACAGCCCTGGGCGAAATTCTGATTGATTTCACCATGCAGGGTGTAAACAGCCAGAATATGAACGTCTTTGCCCAGTACCCCGGAGGAGCTCCAGGCAATGTCTGCGTGCAGGTCAGCCGTCTTGGCGGACAGGTCGCTTTCATGGGAAAAGTCGGTCTGGACATGCACGGCCGTCTGCTCAAAACGGTTCTGGATCAGGAGGGCATTTCCACACGAAACCTGATCGAAGATCCGGAGCATTTCACCACCCTCGCTTTCGTATCCGTAGACGAAAACGGCGAGCGGGAATTTTCCTTTGCCCGCAAACCGGGTGCGGATACGCAAATCTGTTTTGAAGAGCTCGATCTGAACGAGCTGCAGCAGGCGAAAATCTTTCATGTTGGCTCGCTTTCTCTGACCGCCGAACCTGCCTGCAGCACAACGCTTCAGGCAATCGACTTTGCGAAAAAATGCGGCGCCCTGATCAGCTACGATCCAAACTATCGCGCCAGTCTGTGGCCCGATGAAGAAACAGCGATTGAAAAAATGCGCAGCCTGATTTCTTCGGCGGATCTGATGAAGATTTCCGATGAGGAAACGGAGCTGCTTACCGGAAAGGCCGACCCGGAAGAAGCCGCCAGAGCGCTCGTCGAGCAGGGCGTAACGATTGCGGTCATCACCCTGGGCAAGGACGGCGCCCTGGCGGCGACAAAAGATTTCGTCGTACGCGCCGGCGGATTTAAAAGTCAGCTGGCCGATACCAACGGAGCCGGCGACTCGTTCTGGGGATCTTTCCTGGAGCAGATTGCCAGAAGTCCAATCGAACCGGGTCAGCTCGATTCGAAAACGCTTGGACAGATGCTGGAAAACGCCAACGCCTGCGCAGCCCTGACCGTTCAGAAGCCCGGCGCCATTCCCGCGATGCCTGCGGCAGCGGAAGTCAACGCCTTTCTGGAAGCCAGCGGACGCAAAGCAGCGTTCTGAGCGGTTCCCCTCGGATGGGCGGGTATAGATTGGCATCGATCGGTACAGAGCGGTATGGATGCACGAAGAGTTGCATTGACTGGCCTGCGTGAGGAAAATGAAACGCAAAGGTAAGGCAGAAACAGCCTGAATCGATCGCCGCCTTATGCGGCGAAACGAATAGAGAAGCAAGACAGGAAGCACCTGAAAAGGCAGCAGCTCCGGGAGGCAGGAATATGGAAAAACTGACGATGGCAGATATTGCCAAAGCGGCGGGGGTCGGGAAAAGTACCGTTTCGCGCTATTTCAACCACGGCTATGTCAGCGAGGACGCCCGTTCAAAAATTTCGGCGGTCGTTCGCAGGACCGGATTCGAGCCGAGCGTGGCTGCCCAGAATCTGCGCTCTAAGGAGTCGCATACGATCGGTATTATCGCGCCGACGATGACGAGTACCGTCACGGGGCGTCAGCTGACGGTCATTGATGAAACGCTGCGTGCAGAAGGCTACAGCTGCATTATCATGACCGCCCATCATCATCGCGAACGTGAAATTTCCGCTATCGAATACATGCGCTCGCTGAAACTGGATGGCGTCATTCTCATTGCCACGACCATCGATGAAAAGCTGGAAAGCCTGCAGAAATCGAGCAATGTTCCGTTTCTGGTCATGGGCCAGGAATTTGAAAGCGGCGTTTCGGTCGTTTACGACGATTACCGCGCAGGTCGGGATGCCGGCCGATACGCCCGAAAGATGGGCCATGACGATGTCGTCTACGTTGGCGTCTCCCCAAACGATCAGGCCGTTGGCGTTACCCGTAAACAGGGCGTACAGGATGGCCTGAAGCAGGAAGGGGACGAGATGAAAAGCTTTGCTTTTGTGGAAACGTCCTTTTCCTATGAAGAAGCCAAAGAAGCCTGCGACCGCATTCTCGATGAACACGTTCCGACGATGATGATCTGCGCGACCGATAAAATCTGTCTGGCCGCGTACAAATCGCTCAGTGAACGGGGACTTCACGTTCCGGAAGATGTTTCCCTGATCGGGTTTGGCGGCTATGAAGCCGGTCAGCTTCTTACGCCGGCGCTCACGTCCATTCGGTTTAAAAACGAAGAAGCCGGAGTGCTTGCCGCAAAGACGCTGATTTCCATGATTCGCAATGAGCCGGTCAGCCGCATGCAGACGATCGGCTACGAATGGAGTTATGGCGATTCGGTTCTCGATCGAACGAAAACGAACTGAAATCCAAAGAAAAGAAAAAATGAGAAAGGGCCGGCAGAAATGTGAATATGCATGTTCAGCCGGTCCTTTTTGTCGTACGTGTCAACGGTCTGGAGGAGGATGGCGGAATGCGGTTATTTCACAAAGCCGGCTTTACGCTTTAGTCCGTCATGCTTTTCAGATCATTGAGGCGATTTTCATAGCGAAGAATATCCGTTTTGTCCTCGGTTACGGCTTTCGTGAGCACGATACCAACGCAAAGAAGAAGCTTAAGCTTGCGCACAATCTCTGGCTTATCTTCTGGGTCATCCTCTGGAACGGGCGTTTCCATCAAAAACGGCTCAATTTGATCAAACAGAGCTTTCGCCTCTTTATACTGGCGATTGCTGTAATACATGCCTAACGTAAATTCGCTGGCTTTCACCATTTGGAGAATGTTGATGCTGCAGGGAAAGAGGTTGAGCTTATGGGCGGCCAGAAGCATAGAACGCCGGTAATACAGGAGGGCACGGGTTCGATCGTTCAAGTACCTGGCGATATGACCGAGCTGGGCGAAGGCCGCATACCAGTAGTCCCACTCGTCTTTTTTCAGAATGCCCCCGCTTTTCGTAAACTGCGTGCAGAGCGGATCGATTGTTTTGAATACCTTGAAGGCTGCTTCGTCCTGATGACAAGCCTGATATGCTGTTCCGCAGCGAAACAGAGCCAGCAGATAATAATGAAAAATCGTATTGTCGGATTTTCTGGCATAGACACTTTCGTAAAAATGGACTTTCAGACAGGCAAGCGGAATTTTCCATGTTTTGTCCGGCAGAGAATTGTGGATGGCTTCTGCATCTGCCATCCAGATTTCAAAGAGACGCGCCGCGGTACGCATCTCTTTGCCGTTTGGTGTGCAGCACAGAGCAAGGCAGATCAGAATTTCGCAGCTTTGCGATTCGAGTTCATACGAGGTGAGTGAAAAATCCTTCAGAGCGATGACCAGCGTATCCATCAGCTCGAGTGCGGAATACTCCTCCTCAGGGGCAGCCAGACGGGAAAACTGGGTGCTGAGTTTTTGAAACGAGGTGAGAAATGCCTGCGGATTTTGGAAATGCAGACAAATGGACGCAAATTCTTTTTCCAGTACACGCCAGGTGTTCCAGAACTCGGCGGCATCTTTGTCCTTAAGATCAAACGGTCCGCACGTCAGACTCTCCATCCATTTCAGTCCGTCTTCGCAGAACTGACGGGCTTTTTCATACTCCTGCAAAGCAGAACAGGCACGGGCGGCCAGAGAAAAGGAATCGGGCCAGCTGCACTGGCTGTTTAGCGGCAGACCAAGAGAAGACGCGGTTTTACCGTGTTTGATGGACTGTAAGGCATGGGCACAGGCCTGCGAATGATTTTCCTGCTGCAGATAAAGGCTTGCTATTTCATGATGAATCAAAGACAGTTTGTCTTCCTTCAGGGGATGGAGAGTTTCCGGATCAAAGCGCATCCAGATGTTCAGAGCTTCTTTCCAGGCAATAAGACTGTCTTCCGGACGGCTGAAATAATCGATTCGCGCAAGATCCATCCAGCTTTCTGCATAGTTTCTGTACGTGGTTTCATCCGGGTGGATCTGGATGGCCTGCGCATGCAGATCGATCAGGAGCTGAAACACAGACCGTCGAAGCGCTTCATTTTTGGAATCCCATATGGCATCTCGCAGCAGATCCGTCATGTCCAGCCAGTCTTCGAGCTGCGCGGGGGATAAATCCGTATGGGAGAGGTATTTCACAGCGCTTTGGCAGGCTTCCTCCATCGCCTGATCCGCTTTTTGGGGCGCACCGGCTTCCAGATAGCACAGCGCCAGATGGGCCAGAAGCGCCGTCGGATGGTGTCCCGGATAGTTTGCAATTTCCTGTTCAGAATGAATGCGGGTCAGACTGACCCCTGTTTCCAGACTTCGGCAGGCGGCGTCGCAGTCTTCGAGCTTTTTAAGAATCCGTCCGGCGGTATCCCACAGCACTTCCTCAAATTGAACTGGAATACCGCTTTCCAGAAGCGAAGCAGGAAGAGACTGCGCTCGACTGGCGCCAATATGATCCAGAGCCAGATCGATCCAGGAGAGCGCGGTGTACAGCTTTCCCCGCTCTTCATAAAACTGAGCGGCATTGTACATATCCACCGCATTTTTCGAGAGTGTAAGGTCTTTTGTGTAAATTCCATCAAGGCATCAGACGGATACAATCAGCTTGAGCCTGACAAATTTATACAAGGAGACCACTTATGCCACGT
>NZ_JBKXLD010000009.1:0-38340 GCF_047010065.1 Allobaculum sp. | reverse complement strand
AATTATCCCAAGGAGGCGGTCGAGAAAATACCCGTCTTTTATTTGACGCTTACGAAGGAAAGCCTGCCTTTTCTTCGGCTGATCGCTGCGTCGATCGGCTGTCTGAATTTTCGACGAAAAAACGCCAGGCAAAATGGGCCTGACGTTTTAGCTATTTGTTCATATCGAGTTCAATCGCATCCGGCGCGGTTCGTGTGGACTGGCGGCTGATCATGTAGCAGGGAAGTTCCACTTTCATAGGCTGGATGTTTTCGTTTCGCTTCCAGGCGTCATGCAGCATGCGCATGCCCGTTGAACCGATCTCGTAGGTCGGAACGAAAATGGTGGTCATTGGGGGATAGGTGTAGTTGGTTTCATCGATGTTGTCGAAGCCGATAATCGAAAGATCATCCGGAATACGCAGGCCGGCTTCGTAGCAGGCGCGCATCGCGCCGATCGCGATCGGGTCGCTTGCCGCAAAAATGGCGGTCGGCACCGTTTTGGCATCGATCAGCGATTTCATCATTTCGTATCCGGATTCCCGGGTGAATTCCTTCATTACGACGTACGGTTCAAATTCGAGGCCGGCTTTGGTCGCAAACCGGCGGAAATATTTCAGACGGTCATCGCGGTATACTTCGCCGCTGACGCTTTCAATCCCGCCTAAAAAGCCGACTTTCTTGTGGCCTTCGGCAATGAAGTGGTCCATGACGATCCGCATCGCACCCTTGAAGTCGGGAACGATGAACGCGTTGGTAATGGTATCGAGTTTCATATCGAGAAAAATGATGTTGGGACAGATCGCGATCATTTTCTGGCGATCTTCCGGAGAGAACTTACCGATGCACACCAGACCGTCCACTTTTTCCATGCGGCGCGGAATCGACATTTCCGAAGCAAAAGAGCGGATGATGGTAATCATGTGGTTGGAGCAATAATTTTCAACACCCTGGCGGATGTTCAGGTAATACGGGTCGCTCGCCTCATTTTCCGCGGATACCCACTGAACAATGCCGACCGTCATGGTCGAAACGTCAGCTTTTTTCTTCTTTTTCACGTACCCGAGCGTTTCAGCGGCTTCGAGAACGCGGTCTCGAGTCGACTGCGGCACGCTCAGGGTCAGATCATTATTGAGAATACGCGAAACACTGGCACTGGATACGCCAGCGAGGTTGGCAACGTCTTTTAATGTGGCCATAAAATCACCTCTTATATTTAGTCCATTCTGATAGTAAACGGTATCGCTTATGACGAAAAGAGGAAAAATGATACTCCTCTATTAATTTTTAGTAAAAACAAAGTTTTAGTTCAAGACTTTTAGTAAACATTGAAAGAACCAGTGCGTTTTTGTTAGAATGGGTGTATTGATAGCGGTTAACAAAGGAGAAAAAGAATGCTTGCTAGTCAGTTAAGAGAAGAAATTGTAAACGGGGCGCAGGATGCGCGTCTCACTGAGATCTACGGCAGCCTCGCAGAGTCGCAGAAACCTCGGTACGCCAAAGCCATCGACAAGTTCATGGAACTGTATGGAGACAAGGATGTACAGGCCATCTCCGTTCCCGGACGCAGTGAGGTTATCGGAAACCACACCGATCATCAGCAGGGTGAGGTCCTCGCCACTTCGATCAACCTCGATATCATCGCCATCGTCAGCCCAAGAGAAGACGGTGTCGTAAAAGTACTTTCCGACGATTATGATATTCCTCCAATCGATCTGTCGGACCTCAACGTGCACGAAGATGAAAAAGAAAGCAGTCAGGCCCTCATCCGTGGCGTCGCCGCAAAGATTAAGGAAGACGGCGGCAACATCGGCGGCTTCGACGGCTATATGACCAGCGACGTGCTGCAGGGAAGCGGTCTGTCTTCCTCTGCTGCGTTCGAAGTCATGATCGGAAACATCTTCTCCGATCTCTACAATAATCAGAGTCTGGATCCCGTTGAACTCGCCAAAATCGGCCAGTACGCCGAAAACGTATTCTTCGGCAAACCATGCGGTCTGATGGACCAGTCCGCATGCTCCGTCGGCGGTCTGATTCACATCGACTTCGCCGATAAGCACAACCCGATCGTCGAAAAAGTCGACATCGATTTCTCCGACTTCAACACCTCCCTGTGCATTACCGACGTTCACGCATCCCATGCCGACCTGACGCAGGATTATGCGGACATTCCGTTCGAACTCAAGGAAGTGGACGAGTTCTTCGGAAAGCCGGTTCTGCGCGAAGTGGATGAAGCGGAGTTTTATTCCCGTCTTCCGGAACTGCGTGAAGCCGTGAAAAACGACCGTGCACTGCTGCGTGCCATTCACGTATTTGAGGAAAACAAACGCGTACAGAAAGCCGTTAAGGCTCTCTCCGAAGGCGATCTCGCCGGCTTTGAAAAGCAGATCCTCGCTTCCGGAACGTCTTCCTTCAAATATCTCCAGAATATCTATTCTCCATCCGACTACAAAAACCAGGCGGTTTCTCTGGCTCTGGCTTTAAGCGAACTGGTACTTGACGGAAAAGGCGCTCACCGCGTCCACGGCGGCGGATTTGCAGGCACAATTCAGGCCTTCGTTCCAAACGAACTCGTTGATCAGTACGTGAAGACTATGGACAGCACCTTTGGAGAAGGCGCATGCCACGTTCTTCAGATCCGTCCTTACGGCGGCATCCGCGTATTCTAATCCAAGTCCGCTAAACGCATGCCTGAGCTTTTAAACGGCAAAGCAAGGCAGTCCAACTGAAAATTATGAACAAGCAAAGCAGCCTGCACGCAATCAAATTGCAGGCTGCTTTTTCTCTGTCTGCCAGAAGAAGACGGCTTGAAAAGGAAAGCGGTTTGAAAGCTTTGACGTCCCCTTCAAACTGGAACGATCTGGATTTCAGTGGATGAGAGTGCGCCAAACCGATACAATAGCTCCGGAATATCTTTCTGGTATATCATTCCCCAAAATCGTCTGGGATTACGAAAACCAGAAAGTCTGTTTTTAAAAGGCTGCTTGAGCGGACACCCAGTCGATCCGATCGGCCTGCCGGCAGCTGAACCGAAGCCGGCAGGGAAAACGAAAGAGAAAAAAGAGGAAGAGACATGAAGAAGAAAACAATGATTTTTGATCTGGACGGTACGCTGTATCGCGGAACGGCTCCGATCGAAGCGGGAATCCGCGCGATTGAGTTCTGTCAGGCGCATGACATTCCCTATCTTTTTCTGACCAACAATTCCATGCGCACGCCGCAGGAAAACGCGGAACACATGCTGAAAATGGGCTACCCGAACATTCGCGCTGAGGACTTCGTCAATTCGGCGATGGCCGCAGCTTCCTGGGCGTCAAAATACTGTGCGAAGACCGGAACGCCGCGAACGGCCTGGATGATTGGACAGGCCGGCATGAAAGAAGCGCTCGAACTGGAAGGCTTTGCGATTACGGAAGACCATCCGGCTTTTGTATTCATCGGTCTGGATAAATCCGCAGACTATGCGAAATATTCCAGAGCACTGGGATTTCTGCTCAACGGCGCAAAGCTGATCGGAACAAATATGGACCGCATTCTGGCCAAGCCTGGTGGTTTTGAAGTCGGCAACGGCTCGGTCGTTACGCTGTTTGAATACGCCACGGGACAGAAAAGCCCCGATATCGCCAAGCCAAGTGCTCCGATTCTCGAAACGGCTTTGAATAAGCTCCATATTTCGAAAGAAGAAGCCGTAATTATTGGAGATAATCTGGAAACCGATATCGCGCTCGGTTATAATAATCAAGTTCAGACTCTTTTCGTCCAGAGCGGCGTGCATAAGGAGTCGGATATCGAACGGCTCGGGATTATTCCCGATGAAACCGTGGCAAGCCTGGATGAGGCAGACTTTCTGCGTCTGTCCGCCATGGCTTAGAAAATAGTTTGTTATAATGATCACGGGAAAAAGAAAGAAAGAGTGATTTGTATGGAAAACTTCTTAAATATTTTGTTAATGGTCGACTCAGGTATCATGATTATTCTCGTCCTGCTGCAGAGCGGTAAATCCGACGGACTTTCCGCAGCATTCACGGGAAGCGGAGATCTTAACCTTTTTGCGGTTCAGAAAGAACGCGGCTTCGAAAAGGTTCTCTCGTATGCCACGCTCATCTGCGGCATCATTTTCTTCGCCCTTGTAATCGCTTTACAGATTGTCTAAGGCCATCCGGCCTTTTTTATTTTGCAGGCAAGTTTTTGTATTTTACAGACAGGATATTGTATGAAGAGGGTATTAAAGACTTCTGGACTGTCTCGAAAGGGAGGGATTTGAATGAAGGAAGAAATTGTTGAACTGCTTCAGAAAAAGAAAAAACTGACTCCATACGGACTGAGCAAAGCCATGCACATCCGCACGGAACATGAAAAAAAGGAACTTCAGATCGCGCTCAATGAGCTCGAAGATGAGCGCATCATTTATAACGACCACGAAAAGTACGTCTTCATTGACGGCCAGGAATGGGTGATCGGCAAGATTAAGGACGTTTCTGCAACGGAATATGCGGTTCTCTGCAAGGAGAACAAGCTGTATGTCCCCAAGAAAAACTGCCGCATGATGATGGACAAGGACGAAGTGCTCGTTCACAACTATGGACTGATGCCGGAAGTTGTCCACATTTATGAACGCGGCATTACGTGCATTCCTGGAACCTTCGTCCGTACCCGCAACGGCCTGAAATTCCGCAGCGATGTGGATCTTCACACCTCTTTTATCGTGACCAACCAGAAGGCTTACAAACTTTCGGCCGGCACCAAGGCGGTCGTTAAAGTCGTAGACTATTCCGCGCCGCTTCGCGTAAAAATCATTGCGGTGCTCGGTCGGGAAGACGAACCGGGCGTGGACATCAGCGCCATTCTTGCGGAAAACGAAGTCCGTCAGAACTTCGGCAAGAAAGTCCGCGCGGAATCCGATGAAATTCCAGAACGCGTCCACAAAAAGGAAATGAAGGATCGCCACGATCTGCGCGATCTGATGACCGTCACCATTGACGGCGACTCCACCAAGGACTTTGACGACGCAATTTCTGTTGAAGCGCTGGCCAATGGCGGCTGGAAACTGTACGTCCATATCGCAGACGTCAGCCATTACGTCAAGGAAGACAGCGACATCGATAACGAAGCCTACAAGCGCGGCACTTCGATTTATGTCGCCGACCGCGTTGTGCCGATGCTGCCGTTCGCGCTGTCTAACGGCATCTGCTCGCTGAACCCGGGCGTGGATCGTCTGACACTGACGTGCGCCATGGAATTCAACCCGAACGGCATCATGACCGACTACGAAATTTACGAGAGCGTCATTCATTCGGATGCACGCTGCACATATTCCAAAGTAAACGCCTATCTGGAAAATCCGCAGTCCGTTCCGGAATATGCACCGGTCGGCAATCTGCTCACCGCCTTCTCCGATCTGGCGAAAAAGATGCGAGAACAGACCGAAAAGCGCGGCCATATCGATTTTGAAACGAAGGAACCCAAATTCGTACTCGACGAAAGAGGCGTTCCTGTCGATATCCTCATCCGCGATCGCGGCTGGAGTGAAATGATGATTGAAGAGGCCATGATTGCGGCAAACGTTGCGGTCGCTCATGAGCTTCACTCCAAATCTCTGCCGGGCATGTTCCGAATCCATGAAGATCCGGATCCCGAAAAACTGCAGACGCTGGTCAACATGGCCAGTATTTTGCACGTGCCCTGCGACCTGGATGTCGAAAACTGCCAGCCAAAAGATGTCGCCCGCTTCCTGGCTTCGATCGAAGGCGAAGAAGAGAAGGAAATTCTTTCCACGATCACCGTTCGCTCCATGCAGAAAGCCCGCTACAGCGAAAAGAACGTCGGCCACTATGGTCTGGCGCTCGATGAATACTGCCACTTCACATCGCCAATCCGCCGTTATCCGGACCTGCTGATTCACCGCATGCTCCGCCGTCATGTCATTCATAAGAAAAACGACGAGAAGAGCCTGCTCAAGGATGAAAAGCGCATGGAAAAATCGTCCATGCATCTGTCCGAAAAGGAAAAGGATGCCGTTACGATCGAACGGGCGGTCAACGATCTCGAATTTGCGAAATACATGGAAAATAAAGTCGGCGAAGTATATGATGGCCTGATCGTCGGCGTCACCAGCTTCGGCTTCTTTGTCGAACTCGACAACACCGTCGAAGGCATGGTTCCGCTGCGCAACATGATCGATGACTTTTACAACTACGATGCCGATACGATGATGCTTACCGGCGAAAATACCGGAAAGACCTTTACCCTCGGTATGCCGGTACGTATTAAAGTCCGCGATGTACAGACGGCCAAGCGCCAGATTACGTTCGACTATCTCGAAACGCTTCCAAGCCGTTCTGCGATGCGTCCAAGTACGCCTGTGATCGAAACCGCTGAACCGAAACCGGAAGAACAGCCGGAAGAAGAAATTCTGCAGGCGGAAATCGTGTCGGAAGAACGCGATGCAAACGTGACGATTACAGAAACGGAAGTTCAGACGGAAACTCCGGCAAAAGAACCGCCTGCCAAGGCGGATTCTGAAAAAGCCGAAGATCTGCCTGCCGTCGAAGCGCAGGATGACGATCTGCCGGCGGTAGAATCCGAAGGCAGCGATCTGCCAGCCGTTGAACCGGCAGCCGATTGTGAACTGCCCGCGACCGAGCCTCAGGAAAGCACAGAACTGCCGATTGCAGAACCTGTAAAATAAGCGGATCTTCTGTGCAAAACAGAAATGAAAAATGCAGCGCCATCCGAAGCGATCTTCGGATGGCGCTGCATTTTGCGTCTTAATGGAAAAACTGACAAGGACCGAGAAAGACAGACAAGTACAGACAAGGAATAGAAAGGGACAGGCAAAGGAAGACGAAGCTCATGGCGTTTTCCGATTGTCGGTTTCGATGAAGTTTCTTTCCCAAATCGTCACGAAATCTGCATGCTCTGCGCAATATGTTATCTTATGTGATTTTTACCATTTTTCCTGTCGATTTTTGCAAATGGACCATCGTACTGCGATAATAAAAAACCACAGGAAATTTTTTGCCGGCGATCTGAAGCGGCGAAGCAATCGCTTTCTACGGTGGATTCGCTTTGTCTCGTAACAAAAAGCGCTGAAAAATTCCCAGGTTTCTGTGTAAAGCAGAAAAGGGTATCCGTGCCTGCCGATAAAAAATTCTGTTACCCTGTACTCAGGAAAAACGAAACGATGCAGAGCTTCTGCACGATCGCTTTTTCTCTGTACTTGCCTTGCAAAGTCCGAATACCAATTACAAAAAACGGAAGTCGAAAGGAGGAAGGATTGAAATGAAGAAAATGAAAACCGGACTGGCGGCGCTCGCGCTGGCCATGTCGATGTACATTCCTGCCATTTCAGCCGTGCAGGCCCAGGAAAGCCCGGATCTGCAGGCATCCCATTCACAGACCATCGAAGGACAGAACGGTCTCGAAACCGCCGTTCATGTTACGGATGAGCCGGAAGATTACTCCGTAAAACCGCAGGCTTCGATTGACGAAATTGAAAATATTCCCGAGAGCGCCGTTAAGGTTCCTCGAAAAGTAATCGGTGAAGACGATCGCTATCTGATTGCCCGTACCGATGTGGCGCCGTACAACGCCATCTGCAATCTCACCATCACCTTTTCCAATGGCGGGGTATACTCCGGCACTGGATTTCTGATTGCGCCGGATACGATTCTGACCGCCGGCCACTGCGTCTTTGACCATGACAACAACATGGGCTGGGCGAGATCGATCGTGGCGGTTCCGGGCGGCAAGGATCCATCCAATCCGGACAACCAGTATTCGTCCAAACTGCTCATGGCACCGCCTGACTGGACGAAAACGGGCGCAAGCAATACCGACTACGATCTTGGTCTCATTCGCCTGAGAAAGCCGATTGAAGGGGTGGAACCGCTGAAGCTGGCTACGCTGGATCAGGCCAACCTGGACAAGACGTATGAACTGGCCGGCTATCCGTACAATGAAAACATTTCCCTGGAATCGCAGGGCATGTATGGAGCCAAAGGCCGCCTGCATTCGATGACCGGACGCCGTACCGTTCTGCATACCATTGACTCGTCGAGCGGTCAGTCCGGTGCTCCGCTGCTCAACGAAAACAATCAGGTTGAAGCGATTCATACATTTGCCAAGGCGAGCGAACAGCTCAATGGCGGCGTTGCCATCGACTCCTACATTTACGCGTATGTGGCCTCGTATGCGGCCATCGATGAGCCGGTGTACCGCCTGTACAACCCGAACTCGGGTGAACATCTGTACACGACGGAATACAACGAGCTCGTCAACTGCGTAAACTACGGCTGGAAAGACGAAGGCGTCGCCTGGCATTCCGAAAAGAACGGCGTACCGCTGTATCGTCTCTACAACCCGAACGCGGGCGACCATCACTACACGCTCGATACCGCTGAGCGTGCCGCACTCGTGGAAATGGGCTGGACAGCCGAAGGCATCACCTGCTATACGTCCGCAAGTGAAAACGATCGGCCGGTATACCGTCTGTACAACCCGAACGCGGTTGCCGGATCGCACCATTTCACGTTTAACGCAACAGAACGCGACGGTCTTGTAACGATGGGCTGGGTCGATGAAGGCATTGGCTTCTATTCAAAATAAACTTCATAAAAGACAGGCATGAATTCCCAAATCCTTACTCTGGGCGTTCATGCCTTTTTCGTTTTCTTCACTTCGCCGTTCGTTCTCCGGTTTTTTGGTAAAATGAGAATAAATTTTCATGAGTCAATCAACATCGAACGTTTCCCGTTCTCTGCCTAAATCGGGCAGGGAAGGAAGAACGCTTCGATGAAATCGATATACGAACATTCTGGAGAAAAAAGTATGGATTCGAACCTTTCCAAAGCCAGCCAGGCCTGGCAGCAGGGCTATCGTCTTTGTCAGACACTCGAACAGATGGACCCTGCTTTTCTTAAACCCCTTGAAAATACGCTGACTGAACAGTATCGCATCGAAGTCCTTTCGCTGCTGCTCTATCTGGCCGAAGCGGCTGGCGGTGTCCAGGCCAAACGGGCTGCTCTGATCAACGAAGTGCTGTCCTTTCACTACACCCCGAGTGAATACAACGCGCTGATGAAGCGGCTTTCGCTGCACAAGTCGGATTTCAGCTCGCTCATTCCTGTCGTACTCAAAGTCGCTGCCCATGGCGATCAGCTAAGCGGCACAGGCAGTACGTATCAAAGACAGATTCTTTCCGTTCTCAGCGAAATTTCCAAAAACGCCTGGGAGTGTGCGGGCAAGGATCCCCTTGAAGAACTTGACCAGCAGATTTACATTTTGTTTCTCGACAACTGGATTCACAAAAACCAGCCGGCACCCGATACCCCCAAGGAACTGATCGATACCCTCGATTCGCTCGGCCGTCTGGAGCGGGAACTCGGTCCGTCGCTCTTTCCGGAACAGACTTCGACCATGGGCGGATCGAGCGATCCCAAAACGCAAAATAAACAGGCCCCCAAAACCAGTGAAACAGCCGAAGCGAAACCGGAACAGCCGGAAAAAACACTGGATGAGCTGATGGAAGAGCTCAATTCGCTGACCGGGCTGAAAGGCGTTAAGGAAGACGTCAACAGCCTGATCAACCTGCTGAAGATTCGCCGGATCCGTCGAGAGCGTTCGATGAAGGAAATGCCCGTATCGATGCATCTGGTGTTCACCGGCAATCCAGGAACGGGCAAAACGACCGTCGCCCGGCTGCTCGCCGGCATTTATCATGCGCTCGGCGCCTTAAGCAAAGGTCAGCTTGTGGAAGTAGACCGTTCGGAACTGGTCGGCGGCTATGTCGGCCAGACCGCAATCAAGACGCAGGAAGTCGTCAACTCCGCTCTGGGCGGCGTGCTCTTTATCGACGAGGCCTATGCCCTGGCCGCCGGCAAGGACAAAGCCGACTTTGGCCGGGAAGCGATCGATACGCTTCTGGTCGAGATGGAAAACCATCGTGACGATCTGGCGGTTATTGTCGCCGGCTATCCCGAACCGATGGAAGAATTCCTGCAGTCCAATCCGGGTCTGAAATCGCGATTTAACAAGTTCATCGATTTCCCGGACTATACCCCGGAAGAACTGTATGAAATTCTCTTAGGCATTTGTAAAAAGAACGGCTACAAACTCTCCGAAAAAGCCCAGGAAACCGCGAAGTCGATGTTCAGGGATCTGTACGAAAACCGGGATGCCGATTTTGCCAACGGCCGTACCGTGCGTAATCTCTTTGAAAAAGCCGTCGTACGCCAGGCCAACCGTCTGGTCAAACTCGACACCTTAAGCAACGAACAGCTCGAAACGATCGAAGCCTCGGATCTGAGCGGAGAAGAACCGGAAGATGCAGAGAGTGAAAAAGCAGAGGACGAAGCCAAAAACGAGTCCGCTGCGGAAAATCCTGATCCATCTGCTTCGAATTCGGAAGAAATACCTGCCGAACCAGCCTCTGTTTCTGTAAATACAGATCCAGAAACATCCGAGGCTTCGGATCTGTCGAGAGCAGAGAAGGGCACGGAAACGGAGAACAATCCAAATCAGAAAACGGAACTTCCGTTGCTTCCCGCATCCGACAGCGAGACACCGGCTGCAAGCCCAAAAGAAGAAACAGGTCCCGATCTTCTGGAAGGGGAACTGGATGCCGTCGACGTTCTGGAACGGTTTAAAAACGGCGAAGAAGGCGCCTTTGCGGATCCGCAGGCGCTGGCCAAGGCACTCATATCCCGTGCCGGACGAAAACGTGATGAAGAAAAAGCCATGAAGGCAGCCGCAAAGAAAGAGGACCAGCATGGCAAGTGAGACAAAACGGATTCTCGAACACTTTGATTGGATCGCTGAACAGCTTGGCGAAGATCTTTCCTGGTACATCGTCTATGAAGCAGCGCTCAAAGCCGGGGATATGCTTCATGTAGAAGGCAGCTACGATCTTCCCGACAATAAAAGACGCCTGTACAACTATGCGACAAGCATTGAACTATGCCGGCTGCTTGAAGAACACGTCCTGATCGGCGAGAAGGTGGACATTACCCACGAGTTTTACATCGAAGCCATGGACTATTTCGCGCTCCATGTGCCGGCTGTCCCCACGTTTGAGCTGAGCGGCTATCTGAACTATCTCGACAGCTGGTCCATGCAGTTTACGGACTGGACGAGTGCTCATCCGCAGCCTTTTGAAAATCTGGAAATTGTCGTCAGCACGTGCTGATCGCTTTATGAATGTGCGGACGAAAGATGAATGCTGCCCGCTCGAAATACTCCAGTCCTAAAAAATGGGCAGGGAACAGGAAAATCCGCTTTTCTGTTTGAACGGTTGTGCCAAAAAGAATCTGGATTTCTTCGTGAAAAGGAAGAATCCAGGTTTTTTTACGTTTTCGTGCTGTTTCTTTGAAGGGATCGGATATCTGCTGGACGCCATTTGGGGCTTAAACGGACAGAAAGTACGGCCTGCACCCTGATCCGGACGAAAAAGCGGCCTGTTCGGTCGACTAAGTGTCCAGTTTGGAAACAATTTGAAAGGCGAAATGGAAACCCTTACAATGAAGTCACTCACAGGAAGGAAGTGGTTTTATGAAAAGCAATGTTGTTGTTTCGGTGCTTGTTAATGGGAATAAAACCGGGCTTTCTTCCGGATTAAGCTGGGACAGTGTGCAGTAGGGTCTTTTGACCTGAAGCCATCTGGCCCGGCTTTTTGATACCAGAATTATAGGAGGATTTACAAAATGGATCAGAAATTCAATAAGGTGTTCTGGGATGCATGCGCAAATGGCGACTTCGCAATGGCAGTCGGCCAGATCCGCACCGGAGCTGATGTAAACTACGCCAACGGAGACGGCAGAACCGCACTGATGCGCGCTGCCAAACGTGACCGCAAGGATATCGTTCAGCTGCTGATCGATAACGGTGCAGATGTAAATGCAGCTGACAAATACGGAAAAACCGCTCTGATGGGCGCAGCCAAAAAAGGCAACCGCACAATCTGCAAGGCGCTGATCGAAGCCGGTGCTGACGTGAACGCAAAAGATGACAACGGCAGAACCGCACTCATGCGTGCCGCTCTTCTCGGACAGGATCGCTGCATTCAGGTTCTGCTCGATGCCGGCGCAGAAATCAACGCCCAGGACGAAGTCGGCCGCAGCGCACTCATGGAAGCCTGCATCGCCTTCAAGCGCGACACCATTAACATGCTGCTCGAGCGCAACGCCGATGTGAACCTTTTCGATAATAACGGCTGCACCGCTCTGATGCGTGCGGCATACGGCGGATATCCTTCGCTCGTAGAAAAACTGATCGTTTACGGCGCAGACAAGGATATGGCCGATAAACAGGGCAACAAAGCGATTGATTATGTACGTGAACACTGCAGAGCCCAGCTCGAACCCATGCTGGAAATGTAGACGTCTGAAAGGAAAAAATAATTATGAGAGACTATAAAAGCAGCGAAGTCCGCAACGTCAGTGTCGTCGGCCACTCCGGCGCAGGAAAAACATCCGTTCTGGAAGCGATGCTTTACTACACGGATGCAACGGAACGCTTTGGAAAAACCAGCGAAGGTTCTTCGCTGATCGATTTCGATGCAGAAGAAATCAAGCGAGGCATCTCCATTTACACTTCGATCGTTCCGATCGAATGGGATGAATGCAAAATCAACTTCATCGATACTCCGGGCTACCTTGACTTCACTGGCGAAAAAGAAGCCGGAATGGCCGCAGGCGATAACGTTCTGATCGTGGTCAATGCGAAAGATCCGCTCCAGGCTGGAACCCGTCTCGCCTATAAAGAAGCTGTTGCTTCCCATAAACCGACCATCTTCTTCATCAACCATCTCGATGAAGAAAACACTTCCTTCGACTCTGCTTATGCAGCTCTGCACGAAGCTTTCGGAAAATCCGTTATCCCGTTTGAAGTGCCAATTATTGAAAACGGCGAATACGTAGGTACCGTCAACATTCTGAAAAACAAAGCCTGGTATCATCATGGACCAAAAGCTTCCGACTCCGTCGCTCAGCCTGTTCCGGAAGAAATGGCCGATGAAATCGCCATGTACAAAGACCAGATCGCTGAAGCAGTTGCCATGGGCGACGACGATCTGATGGAAAAATTCTTCTCTGGCGAAGAATTTACCGACACGGAACTGACCAAGGGCGTTCGTATTGGCGTACGCAGCGGTGAAATCATTCCTGTATTCTCCGGCTCCGCCGTCGAAAGCCGCGGCATTGGCCGTCTGATGGATCTGATCATCACGTACTTCCCGTCCTATTCCGAAAAGGGAATCATCACCCTGGAAACGCCGGAAGGCGAACCCGTTGAACTGCTGACGACGGAAGAAGAAACCATGACCGCACAGGTTTTCAAGACGATCATGGACCCGTTCGTAGGCCGTATTTCCTACGTCAAGGTTCTTTCCGGAACGCTCGCTTCCGATTCTCAGGTTGTCAACGGCAACACCGGCAAACCGGAAAAAATCGGTGCGCTGTTCACCATTAAAGGCCGCTATCAGACCGCTGCCGGAAAACTCTTTACCGGCGACATCGGCGCCATCTCCAAACTGCAGAATACGAAAACTAACGATACACTCTGCGCAAAGGGTACCCGTCTGATCAATAAGCCGATCGTCTTCTCCGAAGCTCTGTACGGCCAGGCGGTTACGCCTAAGACAAAGAACGATGAAGACAAGCTCTCCACCGGTCTAAACCGTATTTCCGAAGAAGATCCGACCTTCCGCGTTGAAAACAACCCGGAAACGCGTGAAACCGTCATCTATGGTCTGGGCGACCAGCATCTGGATGTCATCGTCAACAAGCTGAAATCCAAATTCAAAGCGGAAGTTCTGCTGAGCGATCCGAAAGTTACGTATCGCGAAACGATCACCAAGACGGCCGTCGGCGAAGGCCGTCATAAAAAGCAGTCCGGCGGTCATGGCCAGTTCGGTCACGTCTTCGTTGAATTCGCGCCAAACCCGGATGAAGAAGAACTCGTCTTTGACGAAAAAGTATTCGGCGGCGCCGTACCGAAACAGTACTTCCCAGCCGTTGAAACCGGTCTGCGTGAAAACGCCATGGTCGGCCCGCTAGCCGGCTACAAGATGGTCAACCTGAAGACGACGCTGCTCGATGGCAAATACCACGACGTCGATTCTTCCGAAATGGCCTTCAAACTGGCTGCCCGTCTTGCGTATAAAGACGCAATGACCAAGTGCCGTCCGATTCTGCTTGAACCGATCATGAACCTGAGCGTTCGCGTTCCGGATGAATACACCGGCACGATCATCGGCGATCTCAATAAGCGCCGCGGCGCCATCCTGGGCATGGATCCAGAAGGCGATGAACAGGTGATCTCCGCACAGGTTCCGATGATGGAACTGTCCAAGTACGCCATCGATCTGCGCTCCATGACACAGGGCCTTGGAAGCTACACCGTTTCCATGGACCGCTACGATCCGGTTCCGGAAAACATCGCTTCCCGCATTATTGCTGAAGCAGCCAGGGACTAAATCCGCTTCAGGCCTGATCCAAATCTTTCCAAAACTTAACCGAAACAGCATGCCGAGCAGCCGAAAATTCCAGCTGCTCGGTTTTTGGCATACTCTCATTCGGATCTGAGGGAAGTCCTCGCCGGAAGAGGCGGCGGACCCGCGGATTTTTGAACGGTTTTGAATTTTCTGGATTTTCCAGAAGCTTTTTTGACCGATTCGTAAGAAAACGTGTCTATACTCTTTACGGGAATGAAGTTCTCCCTCGGGAAACCGGAACCGCTCATGCACAAATGCAGGCTGATGACTTCTGTGATTTTTTTTTGAATCGCAGAAAGCATCAGCCTTTCTGCGTTTATGGAGGTATTTTATGTTAACGTCTCTGGCTCTGATCATCCTGATCGGACTCGCTTTCGCGAAACTCTGCGAACGGCTGCGGCTGCCGCGCATTATCGGCTATCTGCTCGCCGGAATCTGTATCGGACCCAGCTTTCTGAACTGGCTTGATCCGTCCATTCTTTCCATTTCAGCGGATTTGCGCCGCATCGCGCTGGTCATCATTTTGATTAAAGCCGGCCTGTCCTTGAATCTGAACGATCTTAAACAGGTCGGACGCCCGGCTCTTCTGATGTCCTTTCTGCCGGCATCCTTTGAAATTCTCGGCTTCGTGCTCTTTGCCCCAGCACTCCTTCATATCTCGCTGGTCGAAGCCGCGCTAATGGGATCGGTGGTCGCCGCCGTATCGCCTGCTGTAGTCGTTCCGCGCATGGTGACGCTGATGGAAAAGCGCTATGGCACATCCAAAAGCATTCCCCAGATGATCCTGGCCGGCGCGTCTCTGGATGACGTATTTGTCATCGTGCTCTTCAGTACGTTTTGCGATATGGCCCAGGGGGGCAGTGCGCAGCTGTCCATCTTTTTAAGCATTCCCGTCTCAATTGTTCTTGGTCTTCTTTTAGGCGCCGCGTGCGGCTGGATGCTTTCCAAATACTTTACGTGGCAAAGCCAGAAGGGAAGTGCCGTTCCTGCCGAACGCAAAGCCATTCTCGTTCTTGGTCTGTCCTTTCTGATGCTTGCGGTGGAAGCGCTGATCAAACTATACGTGTCGCTCTCCGGTCTGCTTGCGGTTTTGAGCCTGTCCATGATGGTAGCCAGAGACAGCCAGAAAGAAATTACGCTTACGCTTCAGAAGCAGTTTGGAAGCCTCTGGACCGGAGCAGAAATTTTCCTGTTTGTGTTGGTCGGCGCGGCGGTAGATGTGCAGTACGCGGCCCTGGCTGGTGCACGGGCTGTACTGATGATCGGCATAGCCCTGATCTTTCGGTGCGTGGGCGTTTCTCTCTGTCTGCTTCACACGCATCTCAATAAGAAGGAGCGTCTGTTCTGCATGATTGCCTACCTGCCAAAAGCGACGGTGCAGGCGGCAATTGGATCGACCGCCCTCGATCTGGGTCTGTCATGCGGTCCGATTGTGCTTTCGGTAGCCGTTCTTGCCATTCTGATTACAGCACCGCTAGGCGCCATCGGTATGGATCAGACGTATTTCCGCCTGCTTTCTCACGATGAAAAACCGAAAGAAAAACCGGAGGCCAGCGCTGCAGACGGTAAGAAGCCAGAAGAATCTTCCGCAAAAGCCGTTTTCCATTCGTGATGCAGACAGGCGGATCCGCCTGTCTGCGCAGCGAGCGGTTTCCATTTTGACTCTCGGCCATTTTTCTGAATGGTTAGGAACGAATCCCGCAAAATGCCGGGACAGGACGGATTTTCCAAATTCCTCTTTCTCTGCGCTATACTGATCCTCATATGTCCCGACATTCGGACGGCTTCTGCTTTTCCCCCGAAACAGCCGTTTGCGATCGAGTCTGGGACAGAGCGAAAGAAACAGAAAGAGAGGAGAAATCGGTCATGAAGACACTGAAGTATTTTCTTTCCTTTTATAAACCGTACAAAGGCGCGATGATTCTGGATCTGGTCTGCGCATCGATTCTGTCTCTGGTCGATATTGCCTTTCCGGCCATTCTGAGCGCGTTTACCGCGAAAGCTGCGGGCATCTCCGGTCCCGCGCTGCTGAACTGGATGCCGTGGGTCATTCTTGGACTGCTCGTGCTGTACGGCATTCGAACGGCCTGCCGCTTTTATGTCGCGTGTCAGGGCCACAATACCGGTGCCCAGATGGAAAGCGACATGCGCAGAGATCTGTTTGATCAGTACATGAAGTTCTCGCACGCCTATTACGATCAGGTCAATACGGCGACGCTCAGTTCCCGCATGGTTTCGGATTTGATGGATATTTCCGAAATGGCGCACCACTGCCCGGAAAACCTGCTCATCGCCTCGGTGAAGCTGATCGGTTCGTTTGTGATCATGTTTTCGATGAACCTGACCCTGTCTTCGATTTTGCTGGTGATCACGATTCTGATGGCCATTACCGCCTGGAAGCAGAACCGGCGCATGAAAGAAACGTTCAAGCTTAACCGCGTGAAAATCGCCGGAATCAACGCGTCGCTGCTCGATTCGCTCGAAGGCATTCGCGTTGTAAAAGCCTTTGGCAGCGAAAAGCAGGAACAGAAGAAGTTCAGAAAAGCCAATCGCGAATTTCTTGATTCCAAATTTCAGAACAACCGCGTCATGGGAATTTACTACAGCTCGAACTACTTTTTTCAGGGACTGCTCTATACGGCCGTCATCGGTGCCGGCGGCTATCTGATTGCGACTGGAAAAATGCAGGCGGCAGAACTGGCAGCCTTCGCTCTTTACGTCAACGTGTTCATTGGTCCGATCGACATTCTTCTTGAATTTGCGGACAGCCTGATGAAAGGCTTCACGGGCTTTCGCCGCTTTGAAGAAGTCATGGAAACGAAACCGCAGATTACCGAAAAGCCCGATGCCAGATCGCTTGAAAATGTGAAAGGCGACATCGCCTTTGATCACGTTTCCTTCCGCTACGATGACGACACGCCGGTGCTCGATCAGGTCAGCTTCGAAATTCCTGCCGGCGGCCGCTACGCGCTGGCTGGTCCGAGCGGATCGGGAAAATCGACGATCTGTTCGCTTATCCTTCGCTTTTACGATGTGACCGGCGGAGCCGTTCGCATTGACGGTGTGGATGTCCGGGATCTGACGCTCGAGTCTCTGCGCCAGCAGATCGGTGTGGTGACGCAGGATGTCTACCTGTTTGACGGGACCATTGCGGACAATATTCGTTACGGAAAATGGGACGCGACCGAGGAAGAAGTCCTGGAAGCGGCACGTAAAGCCAGCCTGGCGGAATTTATTGAATCGCTGCCCGATGGACTGCAGACGCGTGTCGGCGAAAAGGGAACCCGTCTTTCCGGCGGACAGAAGCAGCGTATTTCGATCGCGCACATTTTCCTGAAAGATCCGAAAATCGTCATTCTCGATGAGGCGACTTCCGCACTCGATAACGAAAGCGAATACTACATCCAGCAGGCTCTTGAAAAGCTGACCGAAAACCGGACGTCGCTGACGATCGCGCATCGTCTTTCTACGATCGAAAACGCGGATCGCATTCTTGTCGTAGATGGCGAGGGCATCAGCGAAAGCGGAACCCATGAAGAACTGATCGCGCAAAACGGTCTGTATGCGTCTTACGTCTTCCGCCAGTTCGGCCAGCACGAAACGCATTAAGCGCAAAATCATTTTGAAACGACGAAACGCCGTATCCTCGCAGAACAGGGATGCGGCGTTTTTGAATGCTCGAAAATCATGCCAGGGTCCTTTGGAAAACGGAGAAAAAAGGCTGTGCGCCTCTCCTGCAAATACAGGATCGGTTGCACAGCGAATGCGTCTTACTGTTCTTTCTTTTTGGGAGCAAAAGGGGACTGGGCCGATCGGCGGGTACCGTGTCCGGAAGCTTTCATAGAGGAGCGCTTGAGCATGGACGATTCCTTCTTCTTTTCGAGAAGGGCTTCCTGCTCCTTTTCGGCTTTCTTTTCCTGGTTTTTCTGACGCTTAAGATAAATCAGCAGCCACACCGTGGAAAGAATGTCTGTGAAAAAGCAGAGCTGAACGACGCCGGCGGCAATGGCTTTGGAACGGTCGAGCTTTTTCGCCTTGACGAGCTGAACAAGAAGCACGAAGACATAGGCGGAAGTGATGCCTAACAAAATCCAGGAAAAGGCTTCAAACATAAAGTCGCTCGTCGCCCGTTTCATTAAAATATTCAGCACGATTTCCGGAAGCAGAGCCGTCTTGGTAAAGAGAACATCGATGAGCGTGGAAATGGGCGGCAGCCCGGATGTCGTCGCCTTCCAGATCAGACAGGCTGCGGTACAAAGCATCATCAGCGCGAGAACGCAGAGCAGGATGGGTGCAAAGGACTGCAGCGCGAAGAGATAGAAGAAGTGGGCGCTGGCGGCCATTCCATACAGGAAAAACGCGCAGAAATTCTTTTCCGAAGAGAGCGCATACACCAGCATGAGCAGACAGCCGGTAATCAGACACGATACGCACAAAATCATCATTTCTGTGCTGGTGACAAAGCCGACAAACAGCGTACTGATCACCAGCAGGATCTGCGCGAGATAATACAGGATTTTCTTCATGATCCAATTCCTTTTCTAAACAAAGCGGCAAACCGATTTCCTGAGTATCCGAAAGCATGCCGATCGTTTCGGCTTCGCAGGCCGATCAGGCTCGTTTCGTACAGGCTTTAAAGACGGGGGAGAGACGGCGGTTATTTATCGGAAGACGGGGCGGTTCCGGTTTCTTTTGGCAGAGCCGGCGTGTCTTTGGTCTTGCCGCTTTCGATGGGCAGATCGATTTCCTCCAGATCGCTTCCAAATTTTTCTTCGTCGAGATCTTCACTGTCTTCGAGATCATCGAACAGATAGGCGCAGAACAGGTCGTACGTTTTTTTGGAGCGCGTGGAAATCGTCACGCTCATCCCGCTGTCGGGATGCCGGCAAAACCATCCGCTGACCGCCAGAACCGCAAAGGGGCCTTCGGGCAGGTAAGGCGCAATTTCATTGCCGATCGAGGGTAGGGAAACCGACGTATAGCCCATATGAAGCGCCCGCTCGAGAATGGCATCAATGAGCTGGTGAAGCGATTCTTCCCGGATCACCTCCGGCAGAGCGGCGTGAAAAATGGATGCCGAGCGGCCGATTCCGGAAGAGGTGACCACGATCTGACCGGGTTTGGGCGGCGTCAGTTTGGCACAGACGCTGCGCAGCGCTTCGCCCCCGCGGTCAAAAATGAGTTTTGGATCGTGCTCCGTTTCTTCAAACGGATGCTCAGCAATATTGGCGATGACATCGCAGTCCTGATCGCACACTTCGCCATAGTTGATGTACAGCGAACACGAAGCAGAACGGCCATCCTCATTGAGTACGAGCGCCAGCAGTTCATGCGTCAGCATGGCGGAAAGATCCCATGGGTTAAGGATCAGCCCTTCGCAATCCGGATCTTCCAGAGCGGCACGGAAAATTTCTTCCGCCTTGACGGGTCGATATTCCGCGGCGGGCCCTTCCTGATCTTCTGGAACCGTCAGAAAGGCGCAGTACGCCTGTCCGCCATGTTCCAGATCGACTTTTCGAAACAGTTCCTTTTCCGGCAAAAGATACATTTCCAGATCCAGCGGATCCACTTCATCGAGCTCGCTGGTCTGCGAGGTAAGAATCGGCACATACAGCAGCGTCTGTTCATCCACGGCTCTTTGAAGAAGCGAAATAAAATTCCAGTTGGCTTCCTGGCTGTGATCGAATTCGAGATTCAGACCGGCTGCGAGAATCTGATCTGAAAGGGGAGCCGGTTTTCGGCCTTTCAGACGGTCCAGACGAACTTTCATATATCTGTATAGTATGGCAGGGGCTTCTTCAGACTGGGCAAAAAAGCCCCTGAAGTCACGCTCGAAAAGGATTTAAGAAAACAGAAAACAGTATAGAAAACAGTATAAGGATCAGAAAATGCACCAGATGGTAGAGAAGGCAGTTCAGAATCAGCGTTCGTCAGAGAAATCGGAAAATCTCACAGTGTTTTCTATGAGAAAGCCGGTTTGGATCACTGGAAAACTCGGAAAGCTCTATTGCAGACAGGGGGCATTAGACTGAAAAAAGCGGTCAAATATCATGCGTTCAAAAATGAATGAAAGCCTTTTCGAAAAAATGTCTTTTCTGAAGAAATCTGTGTTTCCCGGCATATTGCAATTTAAAAATGGATTGACTATTGTTGAACAGGCAAATGCGCAGCCGATCATCCGGACGGCCAGCGAGTCCACTTTGCCGACAGCCGGTTCAGGCAGAAATTCTGCCGCAAATTTACATCGTATTCAGCATTGAAACGAAAGTTGAGGAAATTTGTTACATGAAAAACAAACAGAAAACCCGGAATATGGCTTTCTTCGCCATGTTTCTGGCCATTGAGCTCATTCTGACGCTCACACCGCTTGGCTATATCCGCATTCCCGGACTGGCCATCACCCTGCTGCATATCCCCGTTGTGGTCTGCGGAATTCTCATGGGTCCCGGCTGGGGCGCAGCGCTCGGTCTTGTCTTTGGTCTGACATCCATCTGGAACGCGACCATGCAGCCCTCGATTACTTCCTTTGTCTTCTCGCCGTTTGTTACGGTAGGCGGCATCAGCGGAAACTGGACATCCCTGATCATCGCTCTGGTTCCGCGTATCCTGCTTGGCGCCATCTCCGGCTGGCTGTATGAACTCTTCGCAAAGAAGATCAACCGTCCGCTGTCCGCGCTTCTTGCGGCGGTCATCGCCACCTTCTGTCATACTCTGATGGTTCTCGGTCTGATCGCTCTGCTCTGGGGCAATCAGTATTCCGCTGCGATCGGCATCGCGCCTTCGGCGCTGCTGGCGTATCTGGGCATGGTCATCGTCAGCAATTCTCTGATGGAAATGGCCACTGCCGGAATTGTTTCCATGGCTCTGGCTAAGGCGATTTCTCCTTCGAGAATGTCTTCGCCGGCTTCTTCGCACGCCTGAAAAGACCAATAGAAAACCGGCTGAAATTTAAATAGAGCAAAGAGTTCATCAGAAACGAAATCCGTAAAAAAGCGAAAGCTGGACCTTTCGCAGCGTTCTGTCCAAAGCGGAAAAAGATTTCCTGAACACAGGGAAAGAAAAACGATTCTGGATTGTTACTGATCTCTTTGCCAAATCCAGTATTTACACTCGTATATACCCATTCAATTTACCCATTCAAGACGCCTGAAACAGGGCGTCTTTTTTTCGCTTCCTTCCCGGCAGCCAGGTCAGAAAGGGAGTGAATTGATTTTCATTGACGAAACCAGACCGGGATTTTAAGATGATTTTAAACATATAAGCATTTGCTTAAATGATGAAATAACAGAAAGATAAAGCGTTTAATCCATCTTTCTTTTCTCAGTGGATTCAAATTCCAGAGGCAGATGATCCCCAGTCAGGGCCTGTGTGATTTGCTTCATAAAAGGGAAGAGAAAGAAAAGAAACACAGAAAGGAGACAGTGCTATGGCTTTACAGAACGTGCTTAAAACGTGTTCCGATCCGATTAATCGACAGATTCTGGATCTGCTTCGTGAGCAGTCCATGAACGCCGGAGAAATTGCCCGTCATTTTTCCATTTCCGCAGCAGCCGTTTCCCAGCATCTGAGCGCTTTAAAGACGGCTGGTCTTGTCCGCTGTGAGCGCAGCGGCAAGTTCCTGGTGTATGAACTGAACGCCTCCGTACTGGAAGAAGCGGCGATCTGGATCCAGTCGCTGCTGAATACCGCACCGGCAGAACAGATGGATTCGAATTCGGTTCCCTCCGAAAGTTCCGCTGCGAAAATCTGAATCGGAAAGAGAAAATGGAAAAGGCCAAAATTCCCAAAACGAAACAAAAGGAGCTTCTTTTATGAAAAATGCAAATTCCACTGAACCCCATGCACCGGCTTCGCTTACCCGAGGCAAGATCGCCTTTTCCATCGGCCTCTGTCTTCTTCCTCAGCTTGCTGGCATCTTCTGTCTCTCTTCCATGCCCGCTCAGATCCCCATCCACTTTAACTTTCAGGGAACGCCGGATAACTGGATTTCTTCCTCGCTTTTCTTTTTCGGATTTCCCTGGATGTTTGTCGCAGCGGACGCCTTCTGTCTTGGAACTACGTTCTTCTCCAAAAAAGGCAGCGCCCAGTCTCCGTCCATCGAAAACCTGCTTCTGCTGACCATTCCGTTTATTGAACTGATCGTATATATCGGCATCCTGCTCTTTATGAACACAGACGCCTTTCGGATCACAACCTGGATCAGCGGTCTGATCGGCCTTCTTCTCGTGATTTTGGGAAACCTGATGCCAAAAGCCAGACAGAACAGCTATTTTGGCTTTCGAACGCAAAGTACGCTTTCTTCCAAATCCGTATGGCAGAAAACGAACCGTGCAGCCGGATATGCTCTGACGCTGCTTGGCGTGCTGACGATTTTTGCGGCGTTCACTTACAATGAAGTTCTCATGTTCGCCCTTCTGATCGGCGGAAGTCTGCTCGTAACCATGGGACTGTCGATTTACGCACACCGATTAGCGGACCGGGAAAGCCAGAAAACAGAATAGGCGGCCGTTCCGAAAGAAAAAGATCCTTTTTCTGGCGAATCTGCCTGCAAGCTTCCTTGCTCAAAAAGTCTCTTTGCGTAAGCCGACGGACGAAAACGCATTCTTCGAATCGCCTGCAGTTGTTGATAATGCAAAAGGAGTCAGAATTCTGCATTTGTTTTGTGATAAAATTTCTCTGATGAGAAATATGTAGACAGAGGAGGATTTTCTGCATGTTAAAAGGAATCGCCGCCTCAGCAGGCGTATCTTGCGCAAAAGCGTACAAACTCGTTCAGCCTGTTGTGGTCATTGAAAAACGCACAGACGCTGATCCGGCAGCTGAAATTGAAAAGCTGGATGCGGCTCTTCGCAAAACCGTATCCGATATTGAAGGCGTAAAGGCAAGGGCAGCCAAACGCCTTTCCGATGAGGAACTGGCCGTATTTGATGCCCATCTGATGATGGCAAACGACCCGGAACTCTCCGGACAGATGAAAACGATGATCCAGAACGACAAAGTCAATGCGGAATACGCGGCGGATGTCGTTTCCAAAAATATGATCGCCATGTTCGAAAGCATGGATAACGATTACTTCCGTGAAAGAGCGGCAGACATTAAGGACGTTACGTTCCGTATGCTCTGCAACCTGCTCGGCCTGGAAATCCCGGATCTGAGCAGCATCAGCGAACCGACGATCATCGTTGCACACGATCTGACCCCGTCGGACACTGCACAGCTCAATGAATACGTAAAAGGCTTTGTTACCGAAATCGGCGGCAAAACCAGCCACTCCGCCATCATGGCCAACTCGCTTGAAATCCCAGCTGTTGTCGGAACTGCCGGTGCTCTCGATGCGATTAACAACGGCGACATCATTGGCCTCGACGCCATCGATGGAGAAGTCTTCGTCAATCCGGATGAAGAAACGACCGCTGCACTGAAGAAAAAAGAAACCGAATATCTCGAAGAGAAAAAAGAACTCCAGATTCTGATCAACGCCAAATCGATCACGACCGACGGTCATGAAGTTGAACTGGCTGGAAACATCGGAAACGCAAAGGACGCTGAACAGGTTATTACCAACGGCGGCGAAGGCGTAGGTCTGTTCCGTACCGAGTTCCTGTACATGGACAACGATCACTTCCCAACGGAAGAAGAGCAGTTCCAGGTATACAAACAGGTACTCGAAACGATGAAGGGCAAGAAAGTCGTAGTCCGCACGCTCGATATCGGCGGCGACAAGCGTCTGTCCTACTTCGAATTCCCGGAAGAAATGAACCCGTTCCTGGGCTACCGTGCCATCCGTCTGTGCCTCGATCGCACCGACATCTTCAAAACCCAGCTGCGTGCGCTCTGCCGTGCTTCCGTTTACGGCAAGCTCTGCATCATGTTCCCGATGATCGCTACGATCGGTGAATTCCGCGATGCCAAAGCCATCTTTGAAGAATGCAAAGCCGAACTGCTCGCGGAAGGCGTAGCCGTATCGGATGACATCCAGGTCGGCATGATGGTCGAAATCCCGGCAGCTGCTGTACTCGCGGATGAATTCTCCAAATACGCAGACTTCTTCTCGATCGGTACCAACGACCTGATCCAGTACTCCATGGCTGCAGACCGTATGTCCGAAAAGGTTTCCTACCTGTATCAGCCGTTCAACCCCGCCATCCTTCGTCTGGTCAACATGACAATTCAGGGTGCGCACAAAAACGGCAAATGGGTCGGCATGTGCGGTGCCATGGCCGGCGAACCCAACGCCGTTCCAATCCTGCTCGGTCTCGGACTCGATGAATTCTCCATGTCGGCTACCCAGATTCTGAAAGCCCGCAAAATCGTCAACGGCCTTTCCTATAAGGAAATGCAGACGATGGCGCAGAACTGCCTGAATCTCGATACCGCCAACGAAGTTCTCGACTACGTGAAAAAAGAAGTTTCCAAATAAGCTGTACGGTCCGCGTGCTTCAATGCGCCGATTGTACTGAACCCAAATGGAATGTTTTAAGCCCGTTCGGCGATTTTGTAAGATTCGTCCGGACGGGCCTTTTCGTATACTGGTAAGCAGGGACAGTTCGCCAGCGGTTTTTGAACCGATGGGACGTGACCCTGTCCATAAAATGAAAAATGCGCAGAATTCTGCGCAGGAGTTAACTGTATGAACAAAAAAGAAAAAGCAGCCCGGAATGTCCTGATCGGCGGATGCATCGCATCGGTCATCGCCGGAATCGTTCTCTGGCTGACCCTCTCTTTATCGACCGGTCTGATCGTTGCCGGCGCCGGTCTGGTAGCCAGCGGCCTGCTGGCTTCCTTCCTGTTAAAAAGCGCATCCAGAGGCGGCAAGCCGGAAGAGACGAAGCTGGTCGATCGAAAAGTCATCGAAGAAGCGGCGAAAAAAGTTCGTAAGACGTCTCCAAAATCGATGAAAAAGGAAATGCGCGACTTGACGACGCAGTGCGAACGCATGCTGCAGAAAGCGGAGCTTCTCGACAAAACGCTCAACGAACAGTTTGGCTCTTCCGTAACGACCAAAGCCCGTTTTGCCTCAATCATCAACGGCGTCTATACGCTTTATGCACAAAACGTAAACGACATCATCCATCGCGTGGAAATTTTTGATGAAGACGGCTATGAACAGCTGCATCGCAATCATGAGCAGTATACGGACGCCATTAAACCGTATGCCGAACAGATGGACGCCGTTCGTAAGGAAATTGCCGAAAACGAAGAAATCCTTTCGCGCATCGACCGGCTCCTCGCCGAGCTCAATAAGCTCTCCGGCAGCGACGCTTCCTTAAAGACCCTTCCGGAAATGGAAGAGCTCAGCGATCTGATTGCGCAGACGCCGCTTTACCGCCAGCAGAACTGAGCGGCTGTATGCACAGGTCAGGCGGTTGTCAAAATCGGCATCCGCAGGCGGTATGGATCGGCAGGCAATACCGATCCGTTTGGATTTATGTCACAATACGCTTGGATTTATGTCACAATAATTGATATGACACACCCGTAGGGGACAAAGGAGATATGAAGAATGGCTTTCAGCATGAATGTAGATGAGCTGGATAAGGAAAAAGTCACCGAACAGCTGGATCCGACTCCCGAGCAGAAAACCGCACTTGGCAGCATGGCTGCGGCCAATGCGAGCGAAGTAATGCAGATTAACCTCGATTCTCTGGACGAACGCCGCAGCATCGCGCAGACGATCGAATCGTTTGGCGAAGACGTCGTCGAAAAATCCGCCCAGAAAAACAAGATTCTGGAAACGACGCTCGGCGATCTGGCCAAAACCGGCAGCGAAGGCAGCAAGGTCATGGAATCGCTGGCCATGCTCAACCGGGAAATGAAGGAACTCGATCCGTCCGGCATCAATTTCAATAACAACGGCATTTTCGGCCGCATGTTCAACCCGGTCCGCAACTATTTCCAGCGCTATGAAAAAGCGGACGCGCAGATCGAAGAAATCCTGAAGTCGCTCGATGAAGGCCGCAAAGCGCTCGTCGCCGATAATACGACTCTGGAAATCGAGCAGGTTTCCCTGCGCGATCTGACCGTCAAACTCGGCAAGCAGATCGAACTGGGCATGCAGATGGATGAAGCGATTACCCGCGAACTTGAACAGGCCCAGGTCAACAACGAAGATCCGGAAAAAATCAAATACATTCAGGACGAAGTGCTGTTCCCGCTGCGCCAGAAAGTCATGGATCTGCAGCAGATGCAGGCGGTAAACCAGCAGGGTTATTTCGCCATGGAAATCGTTCGCCGCAACAACAAGGAACTCATCCGTGCAGTCGACCGCGCCAAGCACGTAACGGTATCCGCGCTGCGTACCGCCGTAACCGTAGCTTCCGCTCTGTACAACCAGAAAATTGTTCTCGATAAAGTCAAACTGATCAACCAGACCACCAACGATCTGATCCGCTCGACTTCTGTCATGCTCAAGCAGCAGGGCGCTGATATCCAGCAGCAGGCGATGGAAGCCAACGTATCCGTAGAAACGCTCAAGGAAGCGTTCCGCAATACGTACGAAGCGCTCGATGCGGTGGAAAGCTATCGTGAAAAGGCACTCCCGCAGCTCAAAACGCAGATCGATGCCTTCCGTGAACTCGCCGACGAAGGCGCAAGACGCATGGACCGCATTGAAACCGCGAAATCGTATCGCGAAGGTCTCGAAACCGATCCGAAAATCCAGTCCCTGCCAAAACTTCCGGAATAAGAACAGACGCGGTCAAAACCGAAGACAGAGAAGTTTCTGCATTTCGTTTTGAATCTGCGAAAACGTTTTAAAGACCATCGAAAGCCAGACGTCAGCCGAAAGGGAAGGCGTCTGGCTTTTTACAAGCCGGAATCTGAACAGCGCTGAATCGCGCCAGTGATAATCATCGGCTTTATATAAAGTAAATACTCGCCGGATTCATGCATGTTCAAAAATGAAACCGCAATGAACAGCCGAAGAAAAAGCGAAGGAAAAGGGAATTTCAAATCCAGGCAAGATGGTCTATGTAAACGAATGTAAATCCTGTAACAAAAATGTAACGAAGCATCCGAAAATGAGCGATTCCCATAAAAAGTGCTCAATCTTCTTTACAAGCGAAAGATGGCGGAGTACCATGCAAACCATAAAGAAACCAGCAAACCGATGCGGAAGAGATCAAACAGAAAAAGGGATTAAAGCGAATCCGGGAGGGTGCAAGCCGGAGAATTACCGTTCTGCAAATGGACTTCCAAGGGCGATGTGAATTCAGTAGCAAAGCCGGGCCTTTCCCGTTACAGAAAGTAGAATGTGTTCGCATTCGATGAGAGGGCGTCAGCCAATACAGGTGGTACCGCAGAAAATTATTCTGTCCTGTTTCGAAAGAGGAAAACTCTTTTGGAACAGGACTTTTTGTTTAATACGGGAAGTCCGATTGTCGAATCCAGTCAATCAGGAGGAAATACAGATGAAACGAACAACAACAGCGAAATTTGCGAGTGCTGCCCTCGCGGCGTCCCTGCTTTTTGCAGGCTGCTCCTCTTCCCCAAACAGCGCGTCCAGCAGTGCCAAAGGCTCCAGTACAGCCGCTGCTTCAAACGAAAGCTATCAGATCGGACTGGCGCAGCTGGTCGATCACCCCTCTCTCAATACGATTCGGGAGGCCTTCCTCGATGAGCTTGAAGACGAAGGCTACACCGATGGCGAAAATGTCTCCATCAACTACCAGAACGCGGCCGGAAAGACATCCAGTCTGGATTCCATCATGTCGAGCTACAAAGCCGACGGTTCCGAAGTCATCGTAGCCATCGCTACACCGACGGCCATGAGTGCCCAGAACTACTCCACCGAAATTCCAGTCGTCTTCTCCGCGGTCTCCGATCCCGTCGGCGCAGGCCTTGTCGAATCCCTCGAAAAACCAGGCGGAAACATTACTGGTACAAGCGACGAAGTACAGGTTGAACAGATCGTCGATCTGATACTTGAGCTTTCCCCGGAGATTCATAAAGTCGGCGTTCTCTACAATACCGGCGAAGCCAACTCCGTATCCAATGTGAAGCGCTTCAAGGATTACGCCAGGGAAAAAGGACTCGAAGTGGTTGAACGTACTGGAACCGACAATACGACGATGCAGCAGGCAGCCGTCGAACTCGCTTCTTCTGTCGACGCCATGTTCTCGCCCAACGACAACACGGTTGCAACCGGAATGGCGTCTCTTGGACAGGTTGCTGCCGATGCCGGCATTCCTTACTATGTCGGCGCGGATTCCATGGTACAGACCGGCGGCTTTGCGACGGTCGGCATCGACTATGAAGAACTTGGAAGAGAAACCGCGCGTATGACGATCGATGTTCTCAACGGAAAATCTCCAGCCGACATGCCGGTCAAAGTGTTCAAGGACAATCTGAACATTTACGTTAACGAAGAACTCCTCAATAAGCTTTCCGAAAACGGAAAAACCAAAGTAGCCCTCCCCGAAGATCTTTCCGGCAAGGAAAATCTGAAAATGGTCACTTCCTTCGAATAAAAAAGAAGTCATACTCGCGGCAAAGCGTCTTAACATTCCAGACGACACGCTCGTAAGCTGTCCCGAACAGGAAAATCATTTGTCTCAAAAGGCACGTCTAATAGAAGTACACAGAAATAGAAATACATAGAAATTCAGGAAATCTGCTGACCGCCCGAATCCGGGCGGTTCAGTCTGTAAAGAAAGGAACCTATGACTGCAGATCTTATTCTCAATGCCGTCCAGCTCGGTCTGATCTTCGCCATTCTCTCGCTTGGTGAATACATCACCGTCAACATCATGGACAACCCGGACCTTACGGTAGACGGTTCGTTTGTAACCGGAGCTGCCGTCTGCGCCATGATGACGCTCGCGGGCCATCCAGTCCTCGGTCTATTTGGCGCCCTGATCGCCGGCGCCCTCTGCGGATGCGTCACCGCATTTCTGATGACCAAAATGAAAATCCAGCCCCTTCTGGCCGGCATTCTGACAATGACCGGGCTGTATTCGATCAACCTGCGCATTATGAACGGCTCGCCGACCGTCAACCTGTTTTCCGGCGGCAAACCGGCGCAGACGCTCTTTTCCAACCCGTCGACAAGACTTTATGTTCTGCTTGCGGTTGTCGTTCTGATCATCGTCCTTCTGGCTTTTTTCTTTAAAACCAACCTGGGTCTTATGCTTCGCGCCAGCGGCGACAACGAACAGATGGTCCGCTCGTCCTCGATCAACACCTCCCGTATGAAATTTCTCGGTCTCGGGCTGTCCAACGCACTCGTCGGTCTTTCCGGCGCCGTGCTCGCGCAGTTCCAGAACTTCGCAGACATTTCCGGCGGTACCGGCATGCTCGTTCTCGGTCTGGCCGGCATCATCATCGGCGAAGCCATTTTCCGTCCGAAAAACGTCACTATGGGTCTGATCGCTTCGGCGATCGGCGCCATTCTGTACCGAATTCTTTACACGATTGCGCTGCGTCTTGGCTTTGCGGCCAGCGACATGAACCTCGTTTCCTCGATTCTGGTTGCTCTGACGATCTCGATTCCAGCGATCCAGAAATACATGAAAGGACGGAAGAAAAATGCTTGAACTTCAGGACGTTTCGGTTCTGTTTAACGAAGGAACTACACTGGAAAAGAAAGCGCTCGATCACGTGAGCGTCACCATTCATCCCGGCGAATTCGTCACGATTCTGGGCAGCAACGGGGCCGGAAAGTCGACATTCTTCAATGTGATCAGCGGCAATGCGCCGGCGAAAACCGGAAAAATTCTGCTCGACGGAAAAGATCTGACGAACGAACCGGAATACGTTCGCTCCCGCAGCATCGGCCGTCTCTTTCAGGATCCGAAGCAGGGAACGGCACCGCATCTGACGGTGGAAGAAAACATGGGTCTGGCCATTTCCTCAGGCCGTAATCCGTTTGCGATCGCGGTCGGCAAAAAGCAGGAAGCCGAGTTCAAGTCTCTTCTCGGCCAGCTCGACATGGGTCTTGAAGATCGTCTGAAAACACCGATCGGCCTGCTTTCCGGCGGTCAGCGCCAGGCGGTTTCTCTGATGATGGCCGTTGCCCATCCGCCAAAGCTGCTTCTGCTCGACGAACACACCGCCGCGCTGGACCCCGTCAGCGCCAAAAAGATTCTCAAGATTACCAACGACATTATCGAACGCGATCACATTACCGCGCTGATGATCACCCATAACCTGCGCGACGCGCTTGAAAACGGAAACCGTCTGCTGATTTTCCAGGACGGCAAAATTAAGCATGACTTTTCCGGAGAAGAAAAGGCGCGCCTGACCCTCGAAGATCTGATTCACCTTTACGATATTTAAGGCTTCGCCTGGGTTCATTTTTCCATCTTGTACGGGTACGATCTGCAGTATATTTGTTCTTAAACGGACACCCTCTCCTTTCTGGATGGCTGTCCGTTTTAAATGACTGCGGATCGAAAGCATTCGAAACCCGACGAAAATTGAAAGAAGATTTGTATAGCTCTGGGGATTTCGGCTTGTGTTTCCGATTGAAATGTTTACACTACTTATTAAATGCAAAGAACAGAAGGAGTACCTGCTCGCGGGACATGCAGAGAGCTTTCGGTTGGTGAAAGAAAGCCAGAAGCAGCAGGGAAGGTAGTCTGGGAGCAGCGGCTCTGAACTGTACAGTAGGAGCTGACGTTTTCGCCGCGTTAGGCTGAGCGGTCTTTCGATACGAAAAGACAATGAAGGTGGTACCGCGGGGTTTTCTCGTCCTGAACAGGAAGAAAGCCCCGCGTTTTTTGTTTTTGCATTCGGTTTTACTCCGGATTCATTTGCGGTGCAGGAGACAGTGCCGCAAACCCGCGGCCGGATCGTGTGATCCGCCTGGAGAGATCCGTAAAATAAAAAATTCAGCAAGGAATAGAAAAGGAGCTTGAGCGATGAAAGAACTTTCCAAGAAATACGATCACAAGCTGGTAGAAACGCCCGAAACCTATTCGAAATGGATCGAAAAAGGGTATTTCACAGCGGGTGACGCATCCAAAATCCCGTATACGATTGTGATTCCGCCCCCAAACGTAACCGGCAAGCTGCATCTCGGTCACGCGTGGGACAACACGCTGCAGGATACCGCGGCGCGCTATAAACGTCTGAAAGGCTGCGATGTACTGTATCTGCCGGGTATGGACCATGCCGGTATCGCCACGCAGGCGAAAATCGACGCCCGCCTGCAGAGCGAAGGCATCAGCCGCTATGATCTCGGTCGGGAAGGCTTTTTAGAGCGCGCATGGGAGTGGAAAGAAGAATACGCTTCCTTTATTCGTCAGCAGTGGGCGCAGATGGGTCTTTCCCTCGACTACAGCCGCGAACGCTTTACCCTCGATGAAGGTCTGAACAAAGCCGTAAACAAAGTGTTTGTACAGCTGTACAACGAAGGCCTGATTTATCAGGGCGAACGCATCATCAACTGGGACCCGCAGGCGATGACCGCGCTCTCCAATATTGAAGTTATCCATAAGGAAATTCCAGGCAAGATGTACTACTTCAAGTACACCGTGCAGGAAACCGGAAAAGAACTCATTATCGCGACGACCCGTCCGGAAACGATGTTTGCCGACCAGGCGATTTTCGTTCACCCGGATGACAAGCGATATTCCGATCTCGTAGGTCTGCACGCGATCAACCCGGCCAACGGCGAAGCGCTGCCGATCATGGCCGACGACTATATCGATATGGATTTCGGTACAGCCGTCATGAAATGTACGCCGGCTCACGACCCCAACGACTTTGCTCTTGCGAAGAAATACGGTCTGAAAATGCCGATCTGCATGAATCCGGACGGCACGATGAACGAACTGGCGCATAAATACGAAGGCATGGACCGTTTCGAATGCCGCGAAGCGCTGCTCAGGGATTTCGAAGCCGCCGGTGTTGTCGATCATATCGAAGACCATCCGCATCAGGTCGGCCATTCCGAACGTACTGGCGTCATCGCCGAACCGTATCTGTCAAAACAGTGGTTCGTAAAGATGAAGCCGCTGGCGCAGGCGGTTCTTGACGCACAGAAAACGGATGAAAAAATCAGCTTCATCCCATCGCGTTTTGAACACACCTTTACGCAGTGGCTTGAAAACATTGAAGACTGGTGCATTTCCCGTCAGCTCTGGTGGGGTCACCGCATCCCGGCCTGGTTTAATAAGGAAACCGGTGAAATTTATGTCGGCGAAGAAGCGCCGGCGGATCCGGAAAACTGGACGCAGGACGAAGACGTTCTCGATACCTGGTTCTCTTCCGCCCTCTGGCCGTTCTCCACGCTGGGCTGGCCGGATATTACCGAAGATTTCAAGCGCTACTATCCGACCGATCTGCTCGTTACCGGCTATGACATCATCTTCTTCTGGGTCGCACGCATGGCCTTCCAGGCGCGTCATATGACGAACAACCGTCCGTTCAAGGACGTTCTCATTCACGGTCTGATCCGCGATGCGCAGGGCCGCAAGATGTCCAAGTCCTTAGGCAACGGCATCGACCCGATCGATGTCATCGACGCCAAAGGCGCCGACGCCCTTCGCTTCTTTTTGTCCACCAACTCCGCTCCCGGTCTCGATACCCGTTTCGATGAAGCCAAGATCGACAAGGCCTGGAACTTCATTAACAAAATCTGGAACGCGTCCCGCTACGTACAGATGCAGATGGACGGAAAACCGGCAGCCGATCCGGATTTCAAAAAGCTTTCCGAAGCCGATCAGTGGATTCTGGCCCGCCTGAACGAAACGATCGACAATGTCGAACGCAATCTCGACCGCTACGAAATGGGTCTGGCCGGCAATGCGCTCTATAACTTTGTCTGGAACGATTTCTGCTCCTGGTACATCGAACTCTCCAAGGCAGCGCTCAACTCCGAAAATCCGCAGACGCGTGAAAACACCGTCGCCATTCTCGTTTACGTTCTGCGCGCCATTCTGATTCTGCTTTCTCCGATGATGCCGTTTGTGACCGATCACATTTATCAGGCACTCGAACTTGGCAAGGACAGCATCAACGAAGAATCCTGGCCCAAAAAAGTCGAATTCTACTCCGATGAGAAAACGGTTCGCGACATGAATCTGATCCTGTCGTCGATTGAAGCCGTTCGTGAAATCAAGACGCAGTACGGAATGAAACCGCGCGAAGTCATTGCTATCGATGTCGTAACGAGCGATGGAGACCGCTATCCGCTCAGCAACGAAGGAACGGCTCTGCTCGAAGGCATGGCGAAAGTCACCCTCACCCCGGTAGAAGCCGGCGACGATACGCTCGTCCGCGAAGTGGACGGCGCTCTGCTCCGTACGCCGATGGCCGGTCTGATCGATGTCGAAGCCGAAATGGCCAAAGCGGAAAAAGAAGTCGCCCGTCTTGAAAAAGAAGTAGCGCGCGGCGAAAAGATGCTTTCCAATCCAGGATTTGTCAACAAGGCACCGCAGGCCAAGATTGACCAGGAAAAGGAAAAACTCGAAAAGAACCGCTCCTCCCTCGAACAGGCCCGCAAAACACTTGCTGATCTGCAGGCCAAAAAAGCGGCGTAGTCTGCCGGTTCTCATTTTCAGCACCGCAAAATAAAATCAAAAAAATCAAAGATCTTCCCCAGCCCAGGTGCGGCCGAACGGGAAGATCTTTTTTTCGCTGAATCTATTGAAGAAGATGATAAAGTGCGCAAATCGTATATATTCTTGTCCTGTCCAAAAAAGTGGGTGTTCCTCTGCGCCGTTTTCAATTTATACTGAAAGCGTATTCAGCATTTTTAATGGGACTTTCGAATTGGGGAAAGTCCCCACATCTATAAGGAGGAAACTGCTATGTACACGCTTGATGCAGAACATGAAGCGATGCGCCAGAAAGTTCGTGCGCTTGGCGAAAAATCCATTCCGTCGATCGCCATGCAGCTCGACGAAAATAATGAATTTCCAAAAGCCTTTGTCGGCCAGATGAAAGACGCCGGCCTGATGGGCATTCCATACGAAAAGGAAATGGGCGGCGCCGGACTGGACGCGCTGTCCTATGCGATCGCGGTGGAAGAACTCTCCCGCCTCGATGGCGGAATCGGCGTTATTCTGTCCGCTCATACGTCTCTGGGCACCTGGCCGATCGCGGAATTCGGTACGCCTGAACAGAAAGAAAAATACCTCAAGCCGCTGGCTTCGGGCGAGAAGCTCGGCGCGTTTGGTCTGACCGAAGAAAACGCAGGATCGGATGCCGGCGGAACCGAAACGACCGCTGTCAAAAAAGACGGATATTATTTGTTAAACGGACATAAGATTTTCATCACGAACGCTCCGGAAGCCGATACGTACGTCGTATTCGCCTCGACCGATCCGTCCAAAGGAACGCGCGGCATCAGCGCCTTTATCGTCGAAAAGGGAATGGAAGGCTTCACCTGCTCCCCGCACTATAACAAGATGGGCATCCGCTCTTCCTGCACTGCGGAACTGAACTTCAGGGATGTCAAAGTGCCGGAAGAAAACCTGCTTGGTCTTGAAGGCCAGGGCTTCAAAATTGCGATGGCTACCCTCGATGGCGGCCGCATCGGCATCGCCGCGCAGGCTCTCGGCATTGCGCAGGGCGCCTATGAAGACGCGCTCACGTATGCCAAAGAGCGCGAACAGTTTGGCGCGCCAATCGCGGTAAACCAGGGCATTTCCTTCAAACTCGCGGATATGGCGACCCAGATCGAAGCCACCCGCCTGCTCGTCTATAGGGCCGCTGAACTGAAACAGAAACACGAACCGTATTCCACAGCAGCTGCCATGGCGAAACTTTTCGCCTCGGATATGGCGGTTAAAGTGTGCGATGATGCGCTGCAGATTTTCGGCGGCAGCGGCTACATGAAAGGCATGGGTGTCGAACGCCGCTATCGCGACGCCAAGATCACTCAGATTTACGAAGGTACCAACGAAATTCAGCGTGTTGTTATTGCCTCCGGCATTCTCGGCCGTCTGAAGAAAAAAGACGCTGGAAAACCGAAAGCGGATGCGCCAAAACAGCCGGAAGGCCGTAAAGGCGTCATCATCGATGAACTGAGCGATGCCGCCAACGCCCGCAAACTGGCGACCATTCTGAAATCTTCCTTCGATTTCAAAAACCGGGAAGATCTCAATACGCCGATCGATCATGCACAGAAAATTCTCGCCATCGGTCAGGGCGCGGAAACGAAAGAACACGCGGATGCGGCCATCGATGTGGCCAGAAATCTCGGCCTGGCGATTGCCTCCAGCCGCCCGGCAGCTGAAGTCCATCACTTCACCAGCATGGATCGCTTTGTTGGACTGTCCGGTCAGAAGGCCAATCAGGCAAAACTGTATATCGCAGCGGGCATCTCCGGTGCCAAGCAGCATTTGAAAGGCATCGAAAAAGCCGGTATGGTTGTCGCGATCAACACCGATCCAAACGCGCCGATTTTCAAAAACGCGGATTACGGCATCGTAGGCGATATGAACGTCATTCTTCCGCTGCTCGAAAAAGAGCTGGGCGAAGAAGAAAAGCCGGAAAAGAAGCTCGACGTTTACCAGTGCACCCTTTGCGGATACGTTTACGATCCGACCGTCGGCGATCCGGAAAGCGGGATTGCCCCTGGCACAGCCTTTGAAGATATTCCAGAAGACTGGTCCTGCCCGTACTGCGGCGCGGCCAAATCGGACTTCGTAAAAATTTCCTGATCCGACAAACCAGAACGCTCTCTCGATCTGTTTTCCTGAGTAAAAAGGGGAAATCGAGACATACGTGAATTGGATGTTCGGTTTAACGAACGCAAACCTCCTCTTCGCTTGCTTCATGCTGCAAAGGGGAGGTTTTTTCTGCGGACTGGGAAAGAGAAAATCGACAGATCTTCACCAATCGAACATCCAGCTGGATCCATTTGAACGTCAGGCTCTCAAAAGGAAATATCATCGTCCGCCTTTGTCGGCCCAGGCAATGTTAAAATATCGATATGAAATCTTTTGTTCTTGATGCCGCCAAAATCGAACCCGGCCTGAACGCCGTTCAGTTTTTTCAGCAGTTTTATCATTTGAAAGACGAAACGATCGCCTCGATCAAGCGCACGCTGTTTGAGATGGAAGAGACAATGATTACAGAAGTCTTCAACTGGCCCGTCGATCATCCGGCCTGGAAGGAAATCAGTCTCGTTCTGGAATCCATTCAGCAGCACTCCCCAGATTTTTACGTGATCTGGGGACCGGAGACGATCAATGCCAGAGACTATCTTCTTACCAGAGAAGAAGAAGATTCCAAAGCTGAACTGACCGAACCTGCAGACCCAAAGACGGCGGATTTTTCCAAGATGACTGCGGAATGCAAAGTTCCTGAATAAGCCAGCCCCGAATAAGCACAGTCCAATACGTAAGCCCAATACGAAAGAATAAAGCGCACAGTCTCGAAACTGTGCGTTTTCTTTTTGGCCTGTCTGCTCGATCCAAATCGAATACCGGAACTTTCGCCCAAAGAAAAACGCAGAATTCAGACGAATCTGGATTCTGCGTGAAGATTGTGCGAATCATTCAAAATTGAAAAACGGTTTGCGATCAGTCGTTTTCTTTGGCCTGTGCGGACATCTTTTCGCGATACAGGTTCCGGCGATCCTGTGCGGTCAGTCCTTTTTTGCGCAGACGGATCGCATCTGGAGTCACTTCGACGAGCTCGTCATCGTTGATCCACTCGAGCGCTTCTTCAAGGGAGAACACTCTGGGCGGAGTCAGAAGCATGGCTTCATCGCGTCCGGAAGAACGGATGGCGGTCAGCTTCTTGTTTTTGAGCGGGTTGACGTCCATATCGATATTTCTGGACGATTCACCGATGATCATGCCTTCGTATACTTCGGTCTGCGGGGAGATGAACAGGGAACCGCGTTCCTGCAGGTTCCAGAGGGCATACGTCATGGCTGTACCGGTATCGGTAGAAATCATGGCGCCAAGCATGCGCTGCGGAATTTCGCCCGCATACGGGATATAGCCCGAAATGCGGCGAAGCAGGGTACCTTCGCCATGCGTATCGTTGATGAACTCGGTGCGGAAACCAAGCAGACCGCGGGTCGGCGCATTGTACGTCAGGCGCACATAGCCGTTTTCTTCGTCCATGTTTACCATCGTGCCCTTGCGCAGGTTGAGCTTGGAGATGATGGTGCCGGAATATTCCGACGGCGCGATGCAGACAACTTCTTCGACCGGTTCCACCTTCTGGCCGTTTTCATCGCGGTGGAGAATGACTTCCGGCTTGGAAACCGCAAGTTCATAGCCTTCACGGCGCATGTTTTCAATCAGGATGGAAATGTGAAGTTCGCCTCGTCCGCTGACTTTGAAGCAATCGGCACTTTCGGTCGGTTCTACTTCCAGACCGACGTTGACTTCGAGTTCCTTTTCCAGACGTTCCTTAATGTTACGGCTGGTTACGTATTTTCCGGAACGGCCCGCAAACGGGGACTTGTTAACGTGGAAGTTCATCGAAAGCGTCGGTTCTTCGATTGGAATGTGGGGGAGAGCTTCGATGCATTCGGGATCGCAGAGCGTATCGCCGATGGAAACGTCCGGCATGCCGGAAACAACGACGATATCGCCGGAATGGGCTTCGTTGACCGGAGTACGGGAAAGTCCCTTGTAAACAAAGAGATTGGAAATCGTTTCCTTTTCTTCCAGACCGTTCTGGTTGGTGCGAATATAGCTGCCGCCTTTTTTGAGGGTACCGCGGGTAATGCGTCCGATGCCCAGACGGCCGATATAGTCATCATAGGCCAGAGCGGAAATCTGCATCTGAGCCGGTTCCTCGTCGCGGTCCGGATAAACCGGCGTATGTTCGAGAATGGTTTCAAACAGCGGTTCGATATTTTCCGAAGGCTCCGTTAAAGAGCGGGAAACGCGTCCTTCACGGGCGACGCCGTAAAGAATCGGGAAGTCAAGCTGTTCGTCAGTCGCGTTGAGATCGATAAAC
>NZ_JBKXLD010000008.1:34305-38856 GCF_047010065.1 Allobaculum sp. | reverse complement strand
GAAAAATTCAAAGTGTGGCCCGCGGCTATGCATCGAATTTTTCAAAGGAAAATCCGCAGTCGATCTTCTTTTCATTTTGTTTTATCCTTTGCGGCGCAGACTGGCGCTGCAGTCTGGTACAAGGAGGCTTCATGAACCCATCGAATCCCATTCGCCTGTCTCTGGCGATGACCACATATAACGCAGAAGTGTATCTGATCGAACAGCTCGAGTCGATCCGTCTGCAGACGATGCCTTTTGATGAAGTCGTCATCGTTGATGATGCTTCCAGAGATCACACCGTCGAAAAAATCCGCGAATATATCGCCACATACCATCTCGCCGGCCGCTGGTTTCTGCACGTCCATACCGAGAACACCGGCTTTGTCCGCGCCTTTCGTGATGCGCTGAGCCGCACGCGGGGCGAATATATTTTTCTGAGCGATCACGATGACATCTGGAAACCAGAAAAAGTCGAACACATGATGAAGATGTTTGATAAGCATGTGGAACTGCTGGCGCTCGCTTCTTCCTTTTCGCTGATTGATGCCCAGGACCGTCCAATCGAAGGCAAGTCGAGCAGCCGGCGAAGCAACCATAATCTCATTCGCCGTCCGCTGCCGCGCGGCCAGTTTTCGTGGCTGACCTTTGAAGATCTGATGGGCTACAACGTCTCGCCAGGATGTACGCTCGCGCTGACCAGGCGGCTGAAGGATGAGTACCTGTCTACGCCGGTCGATATGAATCTGCCCCATGACTGGGCGATCTGCGCGATCGCAGCCATTCAGAACGGTCTGGGCTATCTCGACGAGGAACTGATGGGCTATCGCCAGCACCCCGGCAACACGCTCGGTCTCACTCGCCGCAGCGACTACGAAAGCCGTCTGCATGCTTCGTGGCAGGACTATCTCCAGAAAGAAGCACTCCTCTCGCTGACGCTTCAGTTTCAGGCCGAGCCGCAGATGATCGAAAAGATGGAAGAAGTCCGCTCGTTTTACGCGCAGAGAGCCCAGGCGCTCAGCCACCGCTCCCTGTTTGAACTCAGCTCGCTTCTGCTTTCCCATCAGGGCAGCGGATTCCGCCTGACGCTTGGCATGGACATCAAATCCATTCTTTCTTCTTCCTCTTCTTCCGCTACTGCGCAGCAGGAAGCCAGAGCGTTCAATCCGATCGATCCATCCTCCAGAAAAGAAGAAAAAGAAGCAGAAACCGATCCGAAAGGAAACCGCCCGCAAAATGAAACGGATCGGAAAAAGGCAGCCCGAAAAGCGGACGGAAAGGCGGACGCATGAGTTCGAGACTGTCCATTTCGGTCGTTCTGGCTACCTATAAAGGCGCACCCTGGCTGAACGCGCAGCTCGATTCCATTGCCGATCAGCTATGGGTCGGCGATGAGCTGATCATCAGCTGCGATGGCGGTTTAAGCGAAGATCTTGAAATCGCGGAACGCTTTGCCAAAGCCCATCCGGATTTGCGGATCCGTATTTTAAGCGGCCCGGGTCTTGGCGTCGTGCGCAACTTTGAATTTGCGCTCAGTCAGGCAAGACGGGAAATTATCGTGTTCTGCGATCAGGATGATGTCTGGAAACCGGGCAAGCTCGACTTATACCGTCACGGCTTTCGCGAAGAGAACGTCATGGCGATGCTTCACGATGCCTCGATATGCGATGCTGATCTTCACGTGATTGAACCTTCCTTTTATCAAAGCCACGGCTCGAAGGAAGGATTCTGGAACAATCTGCTTCGCAATTCGATGATCGGCTGCTGCATGGCAGTGCGAAAGGAAGTCGTGGACGTAAGCCTTCCCTTTGGAAAGATTCCCATGCACGATCAGTTTCTGGGCCTGCAGGCCTATCGCATGGGCAAGGTGGTTTTCAGCCCGAAAAACTGTCTGGACTATCGACGGCATGGAAACAACGCGTCTTCGCTCAAATCGAGTTCTCTGCAAAATCAGATTCAGTGGCGCCTCCAGCTGATCGGCGCGCTGCTTCGCCATCCCGTTCCTAAGCAAAAGGCAAAATCAAGATAAGGAAGAACACGGAGGTCCGGCAATCCGGGCTTTTTTACGGAAGTGCGTATCCTCCGAGAAAAAAGCGCCGTGCCTAAAGCTGAACAGATTCGGAATGAGCAGAATTTGGGAAAAATGTGGGAGAAAAATCGCCAGAAAAAACCATTAAAAATCCGTGAATGCTCTTACATTTCGTATGTTGTGGGACGTGCGCCGTATCATTTCCCATCTTTTCTTTTTTTGGCTAAGATGGAGCTGAACGGAAAAGGAGAACTGAAGAGATGAAAGGCATCATTCTTGCCGGCGGATCCGGAACAAGACTCTATCCATTAACCAAAGTAACCAGCAAACAGCTTCTTCCTGTTTTTGACAAGCCGATGATTTATTATCCAATGTCCATTCTGATGGAAGCTGGCATCCGGGAGATCATGATTATTTCTACCCCGGAAGACACGCCTCGCTTTGAGGAACTGCTCGGCGACGGCAGCCAGTTCGGTCTGGAGCTGACGTACAAAGTACAGCCCTCGCCCGATGGACTGGCGCAGGCATTTATTTTAGGCAAAGATTTTATCGGAAACGATTCCGTCGCCATGATTCTTGGCGATAATATTTTCCATGGTCACGGTCTGACCAAACGGCTTGTGGAAGCTGCCGGCAGAGACAGAGGCGCTACGGTATTTGGCTATTATGTAGAAGATCCGGAACGCTTTGGCGTTGTCGAGTTTGACGAAAACGGCAAAGCCGTCAGCCTGGAAGAAAAACCGGCCGAACCGAAATCCAACTATGCGGTTACCGGTCTGTATTTTTATGACAACAAAGTCGTGGATTACGCCGCCCATCTTCAGCCTTCCGCCCGCGGCGAGCTGGAAATTACCGATCTGAACAAGATTTATCTCGATCAGGGCGAACTGAACGTCACCCTGCTTGGCGACGGCTTCACCTGGCTCGACACCGGTACGCATGAATCTCTGGTGGATGCCACCAACTTCGTGAAAACCGTTGAAGAACACCAGCACCGCAAAATTGCCTGCCTGGAGGAAATCGCCTACCGGCAGGGCTGGATCGATCGCGAACAGCTCGAGAAAACGTACGAGATTTACAAGAAAAATCAGTACGGCGCCTATCTCAAAAAGCTGCTCGATCGCAAATACATTGATAAAAACCAGAAATAGCGGTCTGCTCGGAAGAAAAACAGATCCAAAGCCGGACAAAAGACCGGCCGACATTCAAGAGGAAATAAGCATGAAAGTGATTGAAACGGAAATTCCAGGCGTGCTGATCGTGGAAACCGACGTTTTCGGCGATCATCGCGGCTACTTTACGGAAACCTATTCCAAACCCAAATACGAAAAGCTCGGCATTACGGTCGACTTCGTTCAGGACAACATGTCCTTTTCCGCAGCCGAAGGCACGCTGCGCGGTCTGCACTGGCAGAACCCGCCGTATGCGCAGTCTAAGCTCGTCAGCTGCACGAAGGGGAAAGTCATCGACGTTGCGGTCGATATCCGCAAAGGTTCTCCAACCTTCGGCAAATGGGTTTCCTGCGAACTGTCGGCGGACAACCATCGCCAGTTCTTTATCCCGCAGGGCTTTGCGCACGGCTTTCTGACCCTGACGCCGGATGTGGAATTCCGCTATAAAGTCGACAATGTCTACGACAAGGCATCGGAGGGCAGCATCCGCTATGACGACCCGACCGTCGCCGTCGACTGGGGCATGCTTCTTAATGGACGCGAACCCGTGCTCAGCGACAAGGACCGCATTTCGCCGGTTCTCGAAGACGCCAACAACCTGTTCGTTTACGATGACATGATGAAAGGAAACTAGCCATACATGAAAATTCTCGTTACTGGAGGAGCCGGATTCATCGGTTCCAACTTTGTTGAATACATGGTCAATACGTATCCGGAAGATGAAATCATCAACCTGGACGCGCTGACTTACGCCGGAAATCTGGAAAGTCTCAAGAGCGTAGAAAACAAGCCGAACTACAAGTTTGTCAAAGGCGACATCGCCGATCGTGACTTCATTTTCGATCTGTTTGAAAAGGAACGTCCCGATATCGTCGTGAACTTCGCCGCCGAAAGCCACGTCGACCGCTCGATCGAAGATCCGGAAATCTTCGTAAAATCCAACGTTCTTGGCACAACGACTCTGCTCGATGCCGCAAAAGAATACGGCGTTAAACGTTTCCATCAGGTATCGACCGATGAAGTGTACGGCGACCTGCCGCTCGATCGTCCGGATCTGTTCTTCACGGAATCCACGCCGCTCCATACGAGCTCGCCGTATTCTTCGTCCAAAGCCGCTGCGGACCTGTTCGTTCAGGCGTACCACCGCACGTACGGCCTGCCGACAACGATTTCCCGCTGCTCGAACAACTACGGACCGTACCAGTTCCCGGAAAAGCTCATCCCTCTGATGATCGCCCGCGCGCTCGATAACGAAAGCCTGCCGGTTTACGGCGACGGCGCCAACGTGCGCGACTGGCTGTACGTTCTCGACCACTGCAAGGCCATCGACCTGATCCTGCGCAAAGGCAAGGAAGGCGAAGTCTACAACAT
>NZ_JBKXLD010000008.1:0-34295 GCF_047010065.1 Allobaculum sp. | reverse complement strand
ACAACCTCGGCGGCCACAACGAAAAGAGCAACCTCGAAGTCGTTAAGGCGATCCTCAAGGCACTCGACAAGCCGGAATCCCTGATCACATACGTAGCGGACCGTAAAGGTCACGACCGCCGCTATGCGATCGATCCTGCAAAAATCGAAAAAGAACTGGGCTGGGTACCGGAAGAAAACTTCGATACCGGCATCCAGAAAACGTTCCAGTGGTATCTGGACAACCAGGACTGGTGGAAAAACATTCTCAACGGAGAATACAAAAACTACTTCCAGAAAATGTACGTCGACAAAGGAAGAGTCGACCAGTAAAACCGTCTCGCTATTGAGGCATACACGCTTATGAACCCGCAGCCGGAGGGGCGAAACAGCTTCGTCCGTCCGGCTTCTTTTCGTTTTGAGCACAGAGGAGGATTGAAAATGAAAATTCTTGTTACCGGCGCAAAAGGCCAGCTCGGACACGACATCATGGTGCAGGCCAAGGAGCGCGGCATTGACGCCGTCGGCGTCGATGTAGCGGAAATGGACATCACCAGGCAGAATCAGGTTGAAGAAGTCATTTCCCGCGGCGATTACGACGCCGTCATTCACTGCGCCGCCTGGACCCAGGTGGACAAGGGCGAAGAACCCGAACTGTTTGAAACCGTAGAAGCCATCAACGCGACCGGAACCGGCTATATCGCCAAAGTGTGCCGCGAACTCGACATCCCGCTGATGTATTTCTCGACGGACTACGTCTTTGACGGCCAGGGTGCGGAACCGTGGAAAGTGGATGATGAAAAAAATCCGCTGAACGTTTATGGCCTGACCAAATCGGAAGGCGAGGACTATGTGTTCCAGAACCCGAAAAACTTCGTTCTGCGCATTTCCTGGGTATTTGGCGCCAACGGCATCAACTTCATCAAGAAAATGATGCAGCTGTCCGAAACCCACGACACCCTTACCGTCGTTGACGATCAGGTCGGTCTGCCGACGTACACATGGGATCTCGCCCGTCTGAGCCTGGATATGATTCAGACCGACAAATACGGCACGTACCATGTGGCCAACAGCGGCGACTACATTTCCTGGTACGATTTTGCCAAGGAAATTTTCGCCCAGACCGGACGTCACGTAAAAGTCATTCCAGTCGGCTCCGATCAGTATCCGGCTAAGGCGAAACGTCCGTCCAACTCCCGCATGGACCTTTCCCGCATCGCTGCAGAAGGCTTTGAACCACTCCCTGCATGGCAGGATGCGCTCGCCCGCTATCTGAAAACTATGGATCTGGCTTAATCTGGCTAAAGCCTGCCTGTTCGAATTTACGAAATTTACGCTCTGTCATCCGGCAGGGCGTTTTTCTTTTGGACGATTGGAAAAGGCCGGTCTTCGCGTTTAAAAACCGGCAAAAGAAAACGGATGCCCGAAGGCATCCGAAACAAATCAAAGATAAAGCGGGCACGCAAATCCAGATAACAGAAGGAAAACATAGATCTGTTTTTGCGCTTATGCGTTTGGCTCTGGCTTTGGCTTGCGCTTGAACAGGGAACGGCAATGTTTCCAGATCCACCGTCCCAGGGAATGGAGCGGATGGAACGATTCGGAAATCATGCCGGTGCGCTCGATGAACAGTTCAATGACGAGCAGAAGAAGCAGGATCAGAACGACACCGGCTTTTCGGCTGTAAATGTAAATGAACGCGCTCATGCCAAACAGGAACGTAATGCCGCACATGATGATGACCGAATTGGTCTGGCCAAACCGCTTGAGCAGCTGATGGTGCAGATGGGATCGGTCCGCCTGATCGACCGGAATGTTATGAATCTTGCGGCGCAGGATCGCGGAGAGCGTATCGATAATCGGCAAAACGAGAAGCAGAATCGGCAGGCCAAGGGTAATGGTTGTCGACGATTTGAATCCGAGAAGGGAAAAGGAAGAAACGATGGAACCCAGAAACAGAGATCCGCAGTCACCCATGAAAATCGAAGCGGGATGCGCGTTGTAGAGCAGAAAGCCAAGTACCGCGCCGGAAAGCATCAAGGAGAGGATGACCATATCGCTGCGCTTGTCGACAAACGAAATCGAACAGATGACGGCCAGCACAATGAGAATCATGCCGCCGCAAAGTCCGTCGAGACCGTCGAGCAGATTGATCGCATTCGTGATGCCGACCACCCAGAGGATGGTGAAGATCGAACAGATCAGATCCGAGCGGATGGCCCAGCCAAAGATGCGCAGGGTATCGACGCGTATGCCGTAGTGAAGCAGAATCAGCGACGCCAGCACCTGCAAAATGAATTTGACCTTGGCCGGAAGATCCACAAAATCGTCAGCAAGACCGATGAAAAACATCATCGAGCTGGCGAGATAAATGCCGAGTATGGAACGGTCCGCCTGCCCGTTGAGCAGCAGCGCACAGGAGAAAGCCAGATAAATGGCTATGCCGCCGATCCGGGAAATACGGCCGTGATGAATGGTACGGTTATTGATTTTCGCCCAGGCATCTGATGGATACGACAGCCGCTTGATCAGGGGAATGAGTGCGGCTGAAATCAGAAAAGGCGTAATGAACGCCATGACAGCAGTCACGGACTTCCTCCTTTCCAGGACAGTGAGAGCCCTTATGCCATTATGACAAAGAAATTCATTTTTTGGTATTTCATCCGTTCGCCCGAGTTTGCGACTGTGTCTGTATACGGGTCTGCACAAAGACGACACTCGCAGAGCGTTTCCGGGAAAAGCCGGACGGGGCCAGCGGATTTGGTTATACTGTTCTGTATCAGGATAAGGCGATACGTCTGTTTCAATGTACAGAACTGGGGGATTGGACTATGAAAAAGATGCTCCTTCTTTACAATCCTGTGGCCGGAGACCGAAGAATTCAGAACAGCCTCTCCGATCTCGTCAATCAGATGACGGGAATGGGCTATCTGGTTACGGTGTATCCGACACAGAAACCGGGAGATGCCAGCGAAAAGCTGAAAAATCTGGATCTGAGCGGCTGCGACCGTCTGGTCGTCTGCGGCGGCGACGGGATGCTGCACGAAGCGCTCAACGGCTGGATGGCTGGAAAAAACATGCCATTGCTGGGCTATATTCCTTCCGGCACCGTCAATGACTTTGCCAACTCGCATGAAATTCCGCTCAAGCTGAGCGAAGCCGCTGAAATTGCGGGCGGCGACTGGTGGGCGCCCATCGATGTCGGTCAGTTTAACGAGGAATATTTTTCCTATGTGGCCGCCTTCGGTCTGGGCACCTCGGTTTCCTATCTGACGGCGCAGGAGCGCAAAAACCGCCTCGGTTCGATCGCCTACGTTCTGGAAGCCCTTGGCCGCGTGGATTTTGCCCATTGGGAAAACAACTGTGAAACGCTGGAAATCGAATGGGAAGGCGGTTCGCTGCAGGGCGACTTTCTGTATGGCATGGTTTCCAATTCCCGCTATATCGCCGGATCGGATCTGTTTACCCGAAACATTTATAACTGGCACGACGGACTGCTCGAGGGTGTCTTTATTAAGCGCCCGATGAATATCAGCGAGCTCAACCAGATCATTTCCTGCCTCATGCGCTCTTCTTTTGACAATCCGCTCATGATGCAGGTGCAGTCGCCCTGGTTCCGGTTGAAAGGGGAAAACATCCCGTGGACGCTCGATGGCGAATACGGCGGCGTGCACGATATCGTCGAGGCCCGCGCCGTTTCTTCGGCTCTCAATCTCGCTCTGCCCAAATCGCACGTGCAGGAAGCGGCCGACTGGCTCGCCGCACTCCACCCGGATGTTCCGCTGGCGCTGCCCGAAAATCCCGCGAGTAAGGAAAACGCCCAAGGAGACGGTCCGCATGGAAAATGATCTCATTTTAAATCCGTCGCAGACCGAAGCGGTCGAAGCCATTGAAGGCTACGTCCGGGTTGTTGCGGGCGCCGGTTCCGGAAAGACGCGAACACTCGCCGCCCGGTATGCCTTTCTGATCGAGATCGGCATGATTCCGGAAAGCATTCTGGCAATTACGTTCACGAACAAAGCGGCAGCCGAAATGAAATCGCGCATCCGCTCACTCACCGGAGACGATCAGTGCGGGACGATCTGTACGTTCCATTCGCTCTGTTCGATGATCCTGCGCGAGGAAAGCCACATCATCAGCTATCCGAAATCGTTTGTGGTGCTCGACAACGCGGATATCGATCAGCTTCTGCGGCAGGTGTACGACGAAAAGGGACTGACGCTTCACGACATGACGTTTTCCAAGGCGCGGGACATGATTGAAATCCGCAAGATCAAGGACGAGCCGAACTACCGGGAAGATCTCGTGGCGCTCTCGCCCGCAGCCATTCAGAAAAAATACGAAAACGCGATCGATCCGCAGGATCAGATTTTTTACGGGTATCTGAGCGCGCAGAAGAAAAACTTCGGCCTCGACTATAACGATCTGATTTTGCTGACGCTGAAAATCTTTGACGAAAATCCCGATGTCGCCCGCAAGTGGCAGCAGCGGTTTGAATACATCATGGTGGACGAGTTCCAGGACATCGACGGTCTGCAGTACCGCCTGATCGATGCGCTGGCCAAAGTTCATCACAATCTGTTTGTGGTCGGCGATCCCGACCAGACCATTTATACGTGGCGCGGCGCCAACGTACGCCGTCTGCTCGATTTTGATGAACATTTTCATCCGTGCCAGACGGTGCTGCTCAACGAAAACTACCGCTCCACGCCTCAGATTCTGAAGACGGCCAACTCGCTCATTTCCAAAAACGCGAACCGGATCGACAAGGATCTGATACCCTTTCTGCCGGATGGAAAACCGGTGGAAGCCGGTCATTTTGAAACGCCGGAAAAAGAAGCAAAATGGATCGCCTCGCGCATCGCTTCCCGTCATGAGGAAGGCGTGGCGTATCGTGACATGGCCATTTTGTACCGCGCTCATTATTTAACGCGTCCGATTGAAGACGCGCTCATTGCGGCGCACATTCCGTACGCCGTGTATTCGGGCGTGCCGTTTTTCTCGCGTGCGGAAATCAAGACGACGCTCTCGTACTGCCGCATGCTGCTGTACCGGGACGATCTCGACTTTTTGCGCACGATCAACGATCCGCCGCGCAACATTGGAAAAGGCCGCATCGCCTTTTTAAAGGACTATGCCGAACAGAGGGAAATCTCGCTCTATCAGGCGCTCGTCGAAAACAGCGAAAGCGACTATTTCGCGTCGACCAAAGCGGCTGAGTATATCGCGGTCGTGGAAGAAACGGTATGGCAGGACCGGCTGATCAGCCAGGTGCTCGATGAAGTGCTTGACCGCTCCGGCTACGAAAAGGAACTGCGCCTGCGCGGCGCCCAGGATCGCCTCGACAATCTTGCCGAACTGAAGCAGGCGGCTGCCGAATTTGAAGTGTCGTGGGGAGAAGATACGACGCTCGAATCGTGGCTGAACCAGAACGCGCTCTTTTCCGCTGCTGATGGACAGACGACCAGCGATCAGGTACGCCTGATGACCATTCATACGGCGAAGGGACTGGAATTTGACACCGTCTTTCTGCCGGCGCTCGATGAAGGCATTTTCCCGTCGAGGCAGACGAAAACCCGCCCGCAGATGGAAGAAGAGCGGCGCCTGATGTTTGTCGCCCTGACCCGCGCCAAAAAGGAGCTGTATCTCAGCGATGCACAGGGCATCCTGCATTCGGGATCGAATCGCATGCCTTCGCGCTTTCTCTTTGATATCGGGCTGGAAAACGCCGTCTGGCAGCCGCCGATTCCAGAAGATCTCATTCAGGCCGCGACCCGCTTCATCTCGCTGCGCTCCCGTTCTTTAAAAGGGGAGTCGGAAAACGAAAACGAGCTGCAAAGCGGCGATCGCATCGCGCATCCTGTCTTTGGAGAAGGCATCATTCTCGATCTGGATCGACAGGCACAAAAAATCGTGATTCAGTTTGATAAACTGAGCACGACGCGTACGCTTTCCCTGCACGCCCGCCTGAAAAAAATCGGAGGCGATCCGGAAGCCATTTTGCATTAAGCCTGCGCTTTCTCTTCGAAAAGGCAGATGAAAGATCTCCCGGAGGGTGCAGGACGTATACTCAAAAAGAAAAAAATAAAACCGCATCTTCTGGATGCGTATGGGGATAGAAAGCCATATCGGCTTTCGTGAAAATACAGCCAGCGGCTGTATGGAAAAGGGGACTGAAAAGGAAATGGATACAGAAAAGAAGCCCGCGGCGCCTGAAAACAGCCAGCCGGAGACTTCGGCGGCCGCAACAGGGGATCGGGCCGCTGGAAGTCCGCCTTTACGGCGAGCAAAAATCAGCGCCTCCAACACGCCAAAAATCGTAAAACCGAAAACGGCGAATGCCAGTACAAATAAAAATGAAACCGAGGCGCATAGTGATGGTGCGATTGATCGTCTGGAACGGGAAAAGCCGCTGACACGTCTGATGGAAGAAGCCGAACGCCAGGAAGAGGCCGGCGAAAGCCCGAAGACAGAAACTGCACCGTTCGGTTCGGAACCCGCCGCCAGTGCGGATTCAAATTCCGATTCGAGTGCGCAAGAGGAAAAAGAGAGCGAAGTATCCAAAGAAGCAAAAACGCCAAAAGCGCCAAAAGGGCCTTCCCGCTTTGCCAGACTGGTACGAAAGCCGGGGCTCTGGTGTCTGCTGATCTGCCTGCTTGCCGTGTTCTGGCTGCTCTATTCGATGCTGGAACTCGGTCTGCTGCGTCTTTCGGCCGCCGCCTGGATTGTCGGACTGGCCGCGGCGGCTATGACCGTTGCGGGGTTCTGGTTTTTCGAAACCCGAAACCGTCTGTGGTCCATTCCAGCCGTCTTTCTTTGCGTGGCCATTGTCGTAACGTGCTTTTTTGGTCAGCGCTATGTGCATTCGATTTCCAGAGAAATCGATCAGCTGAGCGACTATGGTCAGGAATACACGCTGAGCGCCGGATTATACGTACCGAACGCGGTACCGCTCCAGACGATTGACGCTCTGGAAGGCCAGATTGTCGGCGTTCTTGACAGTCGCGGCAACGAAACGAATGAAAAAGTTCTGGACCGTCTGAAAGAAGAAGGGGTGACGGTGCGTACCGAATCGTACAGCACGCTCCAGCAGCTCAACAAAGCCGTTCGCGGCCAGAAAGTACGTGCCGCCATTCTGACGCCGACGGAAATTAAGCTGATTCATGAATTTTCCAATGGACAGACGTCCAACGGCGATCTGACAAGCGCGCTGAACGTCAGCTGGTCGACCGGTCTGGTCGAAGAAAACCAGCCGCTCGATCTCAACACGCAGCCGTATACCGTTCTGGTTTCCGCTTCGGATATGCGGCTGAATACCCAGATGTACACGTCGACAATGACGATGCTGCTGACCGTCAACCCGACGGCGCATCAGGTGCTCGTCACCGTTATTCCGCGCGCGCTGGCTCTGCCAGCCAAATGCGACGGCACGCTGGGCTGTCCGGCCGATGGCGCTGCCGACCGTGCCGGTCTGCTTTCCAATTACACGCTCGAAGCGCAGCGGCAGGCGCTCGAAGAAGAATTCGGCACGTCGATTGATTTTACCGTTCAGGTCGATCTGGCCGCGGTCGTTTCGCTGTTTGATGAAATGGACGGCCTGTATCAGTCGGGCGGACGGGAATACGAAATCGCTTCAGCGATTACGGTCAATCCGGATAAAGGCGTATCCGGACCGAAAATCCGTCAGATTCTCGGCTCCCTGTCCAACTACTCCGGAAACGATTTCGACCAGGAACTGAACCAGTTTGTCATGTTCTGCGATCTTGCCCAGGCCAGAAAGCAGATTTCGTTTACGAACATTCCGTCCCTGCTTCGTATTCTCGACGGATCGATGATCACATCGTTCAACTACGAACAGCTCTGCACGCTCATATGGCAGTACGTTCTTGAACCGGAACCGTTCACGTGCTGGTATTCGACCGTTTCCGGGGAATACCAGACCCAGTATTCCGCCGTTCTTCGCGATTCGGCGTACATGTTAATTCCCGATCCGGAATCGCTGGATCAGGCGAAGACGGCGATTCAGTCCATTCTCAGCGGCCACGAACCGCAGACGTCCGGCATCGAACGAAGCGATGAACCGGCACCGGCTGCCGAACCCAATGCAGAATCGGATCCAGCAGCCCAGCCGGAAACGCAGCCCGAAGCGGCAGAAAACGGCATCGTACAGGATGCGGGAAATGAAGTTCAGCCGGAACTGGTACCGGCCGGACAGTAATCAGCATTAAAAAAGAAGTGTGAGGCGCTTTATGTATAAAACCAAAGATCTGTATACCCATGAACATTCCCTGGCCAAAAACTGGCTGGATCAGTTTGAATACCCCTGGCAGGCTTTAGGAAAAATCAATGAACTGATTCTGACGCTGTGTCACGATCTGCCGGCGGAGTATGAAGAAAAGGAACCAGGTATTTTCGTTCATAAAAGTGCAGAGATCGCACCGACCGCGGTTTTAAAAGCACCCTGCATTATCGGTCCGGATACCGAAGTGCGTCCAGGAGCCTTCATTCGCGGCAACGCGCTCGTCGGTGCGCACTGCGTGGTCGGCAACTCCACCGAATTAAAAAACGTGATCCTTTTTGATCACGTTCAGGTTCCGCATTACAACTACGTCGGCGATTCCATTCTCGGCTATCGCTCGCATATGGGCGCAGGCTCGATTACGTCCAATGTAAAAAGCGACAAGTCGCTGGTTGTCGTCAGCGACGGCAAGGAAAAAATCGAAACCGGTCTGAAAAAATTTGGCGCCATGCTGGGCGACGATGTAGAAGTCGGCTGCAATTCCGTTCTCAATCCGGGAACGGTAATCGGCCGCCATACGAACATTTATCCGCTCTCGAGTGTCCGTCATGTGATCCCTGCCAATTCGATTTTCAAGGACAAGGATCATATCGTCTCGAAAAAGTAACGCGCATACGAATCCGTATCCATTCAAAAGAAAGTAGTCTTTGTCTCGGTTTCTGCCAAAGCGAGGACTGCTTTTTGTTTTGGCCAAAAAGCCGCCGGCAAAATCGATGTTAAAAAGCAGCGACGAAAAAGTGTATGAAAAAAGGGGCCGTAAAAGGCACCCTCTTCAGTATTTTCGTTTCATTTTGCGAGATCGGACTGCAGGTTTTTGAGAGCCTCTTTTGCATCGACCGCCATAAGAGACGTATCGTCCCGCTTTTTCAGGCGCAGAAGCGCTCTGGCATCGGGATCTTCTTCCTGCAGCGACCAGAGAAGATCCATGGCGCCTGCGGGATCGTTTTGCAGCCTTATAACAAAATCGTCATCGCTTTCGTGAAGAAAACCCTGCAGCTGATCGAAGCCGTCGCTATACAGCGCAAATCCGTTTACTTCGTCAAAGGGAATGGAACCCGTCAGCGGGGCAAACCAGCTGGCGTTCAGATCGACAATCGGATAGCCGCCTTCTGGATTGTTTTTGCGGGCGCGGTTGGCGATGAGCATGGACTGAATTTCGGGAAGCGCCCGAAGCGCTTTTAAGGAAAGATCGTCGTTTTGACGGATTCGGGCCATCGCTTCCAGAACCTTATTGTCAAAGAAACCGACACGCTCGTCGACCAGACGAAGCGGACGATCCTTTAAGGCAAACAGCAGCGGACTGTCGCCCAGAATGAAATATTCAAAGGCCTGGGTACGCTTACTGGCGCGCACGATGCTTACGGTACAGGAAGGCATTTCGTCTTCGGGGCACTCTCCAAACGCTGCGGAAAGCTCATTTAGAATGATTTTGAGAATCGATTCGATGGACGCGTCCAGATTTTCAAAGCGTTTCGCGGATCGGGCAATGGACCGCGCCAGCCACGCCGCGTCCGATCCCGTCTGCATGCGATTGCCGCCCTTGAGCGCGCTCGCTCCGTCCGCAATCAGCCAGACTGACGAAGAGATGCCCAGCGCGTCTTCGTTAACGGGCTTTTCCGTTCGGCTTTCGAAAAACACAGGCTTTCTCCATGAGCAGGACGTTGATCATATAGGCGATTCCGTTTTGTCCCGCGTTGTACTTGGTCGTTCTTCGGCAGACATCGATGACGGATTTCGGGCTGTTTTTCATCGCGATGCCAAACGTTTCCTTCAGCAGCGCTTTTTCAACGCTCAGCGAGCCGAAGCAGAGCGTCTGTTCGGCTGAGAAATGAAATTCCTTCTGGGCCAGTGCAAAGGCTTCGCAAAGCGAACTGCCGCGCGGGTAAATTTCCAGAACGGTCGGGAAGACGCGGCAGACCGGATAGGCTTCGAGCTCTTTCTTGCGGCGGATCCGGTTGATCAGCGCCTTGGAGCTGATCAGAAGCAGACGGTGATAGGACGATTCCGATTTGAGCGTATTGAAATCGACGGAACGAACCGGGTAGAGGTGCTCGCGCAAAGCGAACAGAAAAGCGTACGTTCCCGGATGATCGCACAGGTAGCGGCGGCCGCTGTCGATGATGCGGGCGCAGGGGATTTTCAGAGAAAGGTCGGATTCCAGCGTCGACAGACTCGTCAGCAGTTCGCAGGCTTCTTTTGGATTAAACGCGTGCAGGCTGATGATCTTTTTTTCAGGCAGGGAAACGTACTGGCTGCCTTCGGCGGCAAGAACGTAGGAAAAAATCCTGTCGATTCGTTTGCGCTCCAGAAAATGAAGAACCCAGCGGGCATCGCGCTGAGAACACAGACCAAGGACGATCCCCTTGGAATGCAGATCTTCGAGAATGGACATGGTGGCTGGAGGAATGTCTCCAAACTGGTTGAGAAGCGTATTTTCAAGTCCGATCAGGACAGAATGAATGATTTGCATGTTCTTATTCTATCAAGTTTGGCTGAGCGTGCACGAATCCGAAAAAAGAAGAAAACGGTCGAACCGGTCCGGTAAAAAGAGGGAAAGCTTTTATCCTCCTGTTCACGATCGGGAAATTTTCAGGAAAAAAGACAGCCCGTTAAGATTATTTTCATGTTTCTGTGGCACAATTTCTGTGAAATTCCCAAAGCCCCCGCCTTGGGAGTGTTCTGTATACAGCGATGGAAACGATGTTCCGGCAAACAGACCGGACCGTTATCGCTCTGCTTATTGAAAATAAGGAGTTTTCACATGAAAAAATGTCCAAATTGTCAGACGGAAAACCTGGATACCAGCCGGTTCTGCAATGAGTGCGGGACGCGTCTTCCGGATTCTGAAAATAAAACGGAAACCAAAAGCACGGAGGCCTGGTACTACGTCGAAGACGGTGCCTCCAAAGGTCCTTTTTCCAAAGACGATTTCCTGAATCGGATCGTTTCAGGCGACCTCGGTCCGGATACGTACGTGTGGACGCGTGGCATGAAAGAATGGACCCGCCTGAAATCCACACCGCTCTATCAGGAAAGTGAGCCTGCTGAAATGCCGGCCGAGCCCGAAACCGCTGCAGCGTCCAGTACGAACGCCTTTACGGATACGAGCACGCCGCAGAGTACCCAGACCAGCATGTCCGGTTCCTATTCTTCGACTACTGAAACGTATGGCGACAGCTCGCAGGCGCAGGAATGGTACTACGCTGTAAACGGCCGCTCCTATGGACCGTTCTCGGAAACGGTTATGATCGGCTACATCCGTCAGGGTATTCTTGACGGCGAATCCCTTGTCTGGAAAAGCGATTTTGAAGACTGGAGAAACCTTTCCGCTACCGAACTGCGCGCCTATCTGCCTGCGCAGTCGACTGCGCCGCGCCGTTCCCAGCCGGATCTTCGCTCGAACGCAGGCAATTCTTCCACCGCCTACATTACCCCGCGCAACCCCGTACTGTATCTGCTCGGAAGCATTCTGACCTGCGGTATTTTCAGTATCGTCTGGCTCTATCTGCTCGTAGAAGACTCCAATCGTCTTGCTGCAGCCAAAGGCCAGCCGCATGGACCGTCTGCCATGTCGGTTATCCTGCTGACGATCGTGACTTGCGGTCTGTACCTCATCTACTACTTCTACAAGCTGGGTAACCTGCTGTATGACTGCTCCGGCCGTCGTCAGTCCAACAACGCGGTACTCATGCTGATTTTGTCGATCTTCGGTCTCGATGTCGTTTCCATGATGATCGCGCAGGATCAGATCAATACCATCATTTCGCAAGACTAGTTTTGCATCACCTTTTCGAACCTGGCCAGTCCTGTTTTGGGACTGGCTTTTTGTTTCCAATTCAGTCAGGGAAGGCAGCCAGAGAAAAAACGCAGCGAGAAGAGAAACCTTCAGCCGAAGAAGAACGAGTCTATGAAGAAAAGGCACATGGTTTTGGCCGCTCTGCCGCTGCGCTTAAAATGTCTTTCGAATCTTGATTTCAGGACTGTACAAACTTTACAATGAAACGGCTTCCCCTCTGCCCGCGACCTGACTTTCAGCCGGGTTGACGAGCCCGCGAGGGAAAAGCGCAGCAGAGAAATTTGAATCCAGCGCAAAAAAATTTCATCAAAAACGCGCAAAAGGAGATTGCATGATGAACTATAAAACAACACGAAACAGGCTTCTGCAGGCCTCGCTGGCCGGCGGTCTGGTGCTGGGCGGCCTTCCTGTGCATGCGCAGGACATTCAGCCTATGGAAGAAACGCACACCTCCTCCATGCCGCTTGAACCGTCTTCCACACCGGACAACACTCCATCCGATAACACTGCGCCTTCCGCTCCGACTGCTGATCCGGCCGCTCCAGAAACGCCGGCAGTCATAACAGAGGAAATCGTGGAAGAAGCGAGCGAACAGGAGGAAGACAAGCCGTCCATGCCTCTTCCGCTCGACAATCACCGCAAGAGCGACGTGAAGCTCAACGGTATTGACATTTCCCGCTGGCAGGACGGTATCGATCCGGCGGCCATGGATGCGGATTTTATCATCTGCAAGGCATCCGGCGGCAACGGCTACCGGGATCCGAAATTTTACGAGTACGCCTCGAGCATTCTTGAAAGCGGCAAGCTGTTTGGCTTTTACCACTTTGCGCATGATCGCGGCTGCGAAGACACGCCGGAAAAGGAAGCTGAATTTTTTTACCGCACAACCCGTGCCTACATCGGCAAGGGCGTGCCGATTCTCGACTTTGAAGCGCGCGATCTGTTAAGCGCGAAAGATACCGACTGGGCGTACCGCTTTGTGAAAGCCTACTACAGTCTGTCCGGCATGAAGTGCATGATTTACATGAGCAGCTATTACACCCGGACGCTGGACTGGAGCCGTCTGGCGGAAGAAGGGTATCCCCTCTGGGTCGCCAACTATGGCCAGAACGAAGTGCAGAACGGCTATCGGGAAAATACGTTTACCGACAGGGCCGGTACGGGCGCCTTTGAGGAATACTGGATGCACCAGTATTCGTCGAGAGGCCGTCTGGAAGGCTACGACGGCGATCTCGATCTCAACAAGTTTTTCGGTTCCGCCGAAGACTGGAAATCGTTATGCACGGTAAACGAAGTGCCTAAGACGATGTATCGCGTCTACAACCCGAATTCCGGCGAACATTTTTACACCGCCGACCGCAACGAATGGGCCTTCTTGTGCGATGCGGGCTGGAAAGATGAAGGCACCGCCTGGCAGCTTCCAGCGACGGGCGAGCCGGTTTTCCGCCTGTACAACCCGAATGCGGGCGACCACCATTACACAATGGATGCCAAAGAGAAAGACGGCCTGATTCGAGCCGGCTGGACGTACGAAGGCATCGGCTGGTATTCCGATCTGAAGGAAGGCACGCCGGTTTACCGTGTCTATAACCCGAATGCCAGAACGGGCTCGCACCACTTCACTACGGATTCCAACGAATACAGCTATCTGAAAAAAGCCGGCTGGAATCAGGAAGGCATTGCCTGGTACGGCACAGTCGAGGAGAGCAAAGAAGAAAAGACGGTGCGTGAAAACTGGATTTCTTCCTCCGAGCACAATAACAGTTCCTCGCAGAACAAATCGATTCGCGTGGAAACACCCGAACTCAACACCGCATCCAAACGCCGGGCAACCTATCCAGAACGCCCCGGCGAGAACAAAGATACAAAATCGTCCATAACCGTTTCTTCCAATCCCAACGGCATGAAAATTCACGTCCAGGATTAGCGAACCGCAAAAAACGAAATTGTGATCGGAATCCGGATTTGCAAAATTCGAATCCGATTTCTGATCCTCACTGCATACGAAAAGGCTTTGTCTGCCTGCTGCTCGCATTGAACAGCCAGGCGGCAAAGCCTTTTTTGCGAAAGAAAGAAAGTCCAGAAAGAAAAAATCTGAACAGAAAAAATCCGGACAGAGAAAAAGAATGCCGGCACAAAGGACGACATTCTTAAAAGTTCAGAACACCGGATGAAAATCCGTAAAGGAGAATTGATCTTCGTTCTATTTTCCAGAAACTGTTCGAATAGAATCGGAACGATTAGAAATTCGCTTTTGGATCTTCTGGATTTTTGCGCAGTTTCAAAAGGGTTTGGTTCAGAGCACTGGCCGCGTCATTGACAGCCTTCTGACTGGTCGGATTGTCGATCTGCGCTTTGGCAGCCGATGCAGCCTCTGTAAGAGCCGCTTTTCCATCCGCCTTAAAGAGCGACAGGTTGAGCGACTCATACTTGTTATGGGTCAGCCGGACAAACGTCAGGTCGACCAGCGTGAGATTCGAACGGGCGGTATTAAGCGATTCGAGCGCGGCATCGACCGTCTTCTGTTGGGCGTCGCTGTCATTCAGAACGCGTTTTGCCTGATCCAGAGCGGTATTCAGCGCTTCAAATGAAGCTTTTACATAGCTGTGATTTTCATCGGGACGCAGAGCAAGCTGTTCCGCTTCAATCGCATCGACGCGTGCCTGCAAAGCCTCCTTATCCACCACGATTGGCGCGTCTTCAAAGACAGGGGTGTATTCCTTCATGGCATGAACCGGTCCAAACGCAGGCGTCCAGCCTATGAACACTTTGCCCTCGGGAACAGTAACCTCCGAAGCGGCTGGAGCGAGCGTTTCAGCACTCTGGCCGTCTTCGACATACGCCTTCTTCAGGACAGTTGTTCCGTTTTTGAAGGTGACGCTCCACTGGCGCTTCAGCGCGTCTCTGGCTGCCTGCAGTGCGGAGAGTGCAGCCCTGACGTCCTCCTCACTCGCATTCGGATTAGAAACTGTATTCTGGGCGGCTTCCCGTTTCGCCTGCAGGGCGCTCCAGGTCGAAGGTGTCCAGTCGGTTTCATTCAGGGCCGATACTTCGGCAAGCAGGGATTCGAGCTGGGTTTTATCGGGGCTGGTCTTAAGGGAAACGCCGATCCAGGAAAGAATCGGATCCTGATTGTCCGTTTTGGAAAGGGTCAGGGTAATCGTTTCTTCCTGATCAAGATGAATATTGGCGCTGTGCAGCGTTTCTTTCGAACTGGTGACGTTGCAGTCCATGAGTTTGGAAGTGCCTTTGGATGTCGTCACGTCCAGTTTCATCGTGCGGCTGACGCTCCACCAGCCGTTGACGCCGACGTAAATCGCATGGTCGCCTTTAGGAAGCGTCAGCGCATACGAAATCGTCTTGCCGCCTCGCGCCCAGTATCCGCCGGTATACGGGTTTTCCAGACTGGTCTGGGAGAAGGCGACCATGTCGACATCGCCGCTGTTTTCGCCGATTCTCGAGAGCGATCCCCATGTGTTTTCGTCCGTTTTGACTTGTTCGCTGACGGTGTTTTTCATCTGGGAAGAAGACGCGAGAGCGTATTTGTGGGAAAGCGAGTCGGGGTTGTTGCAATCGATCATGTATTCCATGTTTTCCGGAATCAGCTGAACGGAAGCGAAAACCTTCATAGTCTCGTTTTTCGCTTCATCCAGAACGGCAGTGCCGCTAATCGTAACCGTATCGAAGGCTTTATGACTGCTCCACAAATCTTCGTTTTGCCATGTCACCGGATAGCTGGAATGACCGATGGTGACGGTTTCGGGCAGACCGCTCTTGGAGGATGTCGAATACCAGGTGTTTACGGGTTCCGCCTGGCCGTTTGCTTTCATCAGGCGGTCGTATTCTTCGGCCGAAATGGCGATCGGCGTTCCGTGACGGGCGCCGGACGGCATCTTAAAGCCGCTTTCAAGTTTTGTGAAAGTGCCCGAGTCCAGATCGGAAATTTCAAGCGGGTAGTAGCCGATGCCGCCAAAGTCATCCGCCAGCAGGATCCATTTGTCGCTGGCGCTGTCGTCGGCGTTGAGCTTGTAAATGGCCGGACCTTCGACATAATGGTTGGCGTTGAGCGAATCGGAAGCGATGTGGGTGTACTCGCCAAGAAGCGTATCGGATTTTTCCAGGAACAGCGTCTTGGTTTTCGCGCCTAGACTGTTCGTTTCGCCGCCTTCGTTTTTGGTCAGACGGTAGTAGGCATTGTTATGAGCAATAACGGTCGTATCGATTGAAGACTGATCCTTGTCGATCCATACTTGCGGCTCGCTGAACGTGCAGAAGTCACGGGTACGGGTATAGTAGACGCGCTGCTTGGCGTAATTGTCGCCTTTGACTTTGCTGGACCAGTAGACGATGTATTCGCCCGTCAGCGGATCGTACGCAGCTTCCGGGGCCCAGGTGCATCCGGCATCAATCGATGCAGACACTTCGACCAGACGCGGTTCGCCCCAGTCGATGAGGTCATCGGATTCCCAGACGAGCAGGCTTTGCGAGCCGGCTTTCTGGGCGCGATCCCAGTTTCCGTTGCCGTTGATTTTGAGATCGGTGGCGATGATGTAAAACTTGTCGCCTTCGGGAGAACGCAAAATGTACGGGTCTCGGACGCCTTTTTCGCCCAGAGACGATACGAGCGAAGGCTTGCCGTCGTTGAGGTCGTTCCAGTTCAGGCCGTCCTGGCTGGCGGAGAAGTAAATCTGTTCGCCGTCGGCTTTTCCTTCGCCGGTGAAATAGGCGAAGAAATAATCCGTCATTTCCTGCTGCTTCGGCGCGGCCTTGATCGTCAGATCAAAGACTTTGGTTTCGGTTGTGTTCTTGTAGGAAATCGTCGCGGTTAAGGTGACGTTCGTATCGCTTGCCGGACGGGTGATGACGCCGGCAGGAATTTTGCCATAACCAGGGACGCTGGCTTCTTTTTCACTCAGATCGAGAATGCCGTTTCCCGATTCGGACATCGACCAGGTAATCGACGCTTTGCCCAGATGATCGGGCAGCCTGATGTTTCCCTTGATGTTGTCGGCGTTCGGAATGGACAGTTCGGCTTTGGCATCCGAAACAATTTTGTCGGGATCTTCGCCGGGCACGTTCAGATCCAGAACATAGGATGTATCGGTGCCGGTGAAGGCTGCGGTGATGCTTGCTTTCGTATCGGCCAGCGGCATCGTGTACTTGCCGTCTGCGGAAATCGCATCATTTTCCGAAACGCTCCAGGTGACGTTCTGTCCATAGACCTGCGCTGGTAAGTTCAGATCGGAGTCGATCGCATCGACGCTCTTGTTTTTGTTTAAAATCGCCTGCGCCAGGGCGGCTTTCATGCAGTCGTCCTTATTGGGCTCTTCCTTCCAGGCCTGTGCGAGCTCTTCGCTGTTCAGGGCCTTGTTCCACACTTTGAAGGAAGCTGCTGCACCGGAGAAGAGAGGATCGGGCGTATAAAGCGATTTTCCGATATAGCCGTCGCGATCGCCGGTTAAAATCTGGCTCCAGTCTTTGGAGTGGTCGAGTTCGGTGACTTTTTCGCCATCCAGATACACTGTGATCGTATAACCGTCCGAGACGATGGTATACGTATTAAACGCGGTGTTCGAGGCGACTTTGTCGGTATTGACGGGCAGACGGGTTTCACCGCTTTGCGAGATGGCGGCAAGAATTTTATCCGTGTAGCCGCCCTGTCCGCTCTTTGGCGTCAGGAAGAAATAGTTGTCGACGTTTGGCCATACGCCTTCCTTGCTGCCAAGCGTCAGCAGCCAGTGGCTGGATGTCTGCGGCGCATAGGCGCTCAGGCTGATCGTAAAGGCGTTTCCGTCTTCGATCATGCCCTTGGGCAGCGTGACGTAGCCGTTCTGGCTGAAGCTTAAAATCGAGGCTTCGCCATAGCTTGCGCTGTCGGCACTGTCCAGGCTGGTCAGAGGCGCATCCAGCCCATAGCCGGACTGATCGCGCAGAGCGCTTTCTCCGTCCTGGACATCAAAGGAGAGATCGGTACGCAAAGCGCCGCTATCTTCCAGCATGCGTTTTGGCTTGCCGATGCCTTCGATGATGTACGTCGTAATGGAATTGGCTTTCAGATTTGCGGTTACGGAATGATCATCTTTCGAGGCGAGAGCTTCTTCGCTGACGTCTTTCCATTTTTCGCCCTCTTCCATTGAGCCGCTCGTACGGATCGCGGTGACCTTGCCTGGCGCATGACTGAAATCGCCCAGGTTGAACTGCATCGTCTGTGCGTCGGCTTTGTCGTTGATGGCGACGATGACGGCTTTCTGCTCGTCGGGGTCATAGGCGCAAAGCGTACTGTCGCTGGAAGCGAGAATCGTATAGCCCGGACGGATGTAGCGGGTGAACTGGCCAAAGCCGTAGTACTTCATGGAAAGGGCAAGGCGGCCGGTGTTATGATCGGCAGCCGCGACGCCCCAGTAGCCGCCGGTCTGACCGTTCCAGCCGAGATCTTCGAGCGTGGCTTTATCAATGCCATTGGAAGACGAAATCCAGCTCTGGCCGTATTCGGAATTATCGGCATGCTTGTCGATCAGATTCCAGAAAATCCAGGCGGAGCAGTTGAGGCCGTTGACATCGGTAATGATGCGCTTGCCAAGACCTAAAGCCGCGCTCATTTCGCCGGCATTGCTTCCGGCGGTAAAGCCGCCGTCCACTTCGCTCATCCAGAGATTTTTCTCTTCTTTTTTCGCTAAAGCCTGCAGACCGGCACGGTTGCTTCCGCCATACGTGTGCGTATCGATGCGATCGACTACGGTTTTTGCTTCGCTGCTGAGTGCGTTGTACGTGGTGATCTGCGTATCGATGCTCGTTTCATCAGACGCGCTCAGCTGGAGATCAATGTTCTTTTCTTCCAGCTTTGCGTTGAGACGGACCAGAATCTGCGAAATGGCGTTTGCGTCGAAATGGCAGCCTTCCTGTTTGCTGGAATAGGCGCCCCAGTAATCGGTATTCGGTTCGTTAAACGCCGACGCACTCTCAAACGTCACTCCGTTTTGATGGAGATGTTCGATGACATCTGCCATGTACGTTGCAAAGGCGTCGTAGCTGTCTGTGCGCAGGTTGTTCTGACTGGCGGTGTAGTTTCCGGAAGAGCAGAGCGATTCCGTCATGAAATACGGCGGGGAATTGGAGAAAATTTCCGCAATGAAATCCTGACCGGACGCCGAAGACGCCGCCTTGAGCACGTTCAGCTGATCCTTGTCGGCCTCCCAGTCATAGTTCCAGGCATATCCGCAGTCTGGATCGACCCGGGTGAAGTTTTCTACATACCAGCTGAGCGGGTGTTCCTCGGTAATGACGATCGGGGTGATGTTGGTGCAGTAGCCGGGGACTGCGGAGTCCGAGCGAATAATGTGGCTCTGATGCAGTCCGGGATCCTGCGTGCCGTCTTCGAGAACCTGATCCTCCGGGATGACCGCCATCTCGATGTAGTCGTGCATGTACGTGTTGGAAGAAGCTGTGTTTCCTCCAAGCTGCAGCGTGTTTTCGCCCTGAGCCAGTTCCACATTTTCGAGAACGGCTATATAAAATTTCACGTTCCCCTGTACGGCCATGATGTTCTTTTCGATTTCCTCTGTGGAAGCGGAGTAAATTTTGTCGTGATTGACTTGCAGGGAAACGCCGCGGTTGTGCGTACCGTCCAGTTTAACCAGCACTTTGACGGTATACGTTCCGGTTTTTTCTGCCTGAACGGTATACGTCAGCATGTCCGCATTGCCTACCGTGCCGTTGATCGGTCCGATCCAGCCGATTTCCTTAAGAGTGCCAAGCTTTGCGCCTTTGAGAAGTCCGAGATCGCGGTCCGTTTTCTGCCAGCGCGTCGAATCGTTGTACGTCTTCGAAGAAATCTGCATTTTGGATCCGCCAAAGGACGGCGCGCTTCCTTCTTCGAGCGTGCACAGAACGGCGTTTTCGTTTGGAGAGAGCGAAGCGATCGTGCTGTCTCCGCCGCCCAGGTTGTAGCGGCCGATGTTCAGATCGAGTCCGTCATCGGAGAAAAACTTCTCTGCCGTGTCCGAAGTCAGGGCTTCGCTTGAGCCGATGCGGTTGGCCCACCAGCAAAGCGAAGTGCCCCAGCCTTCGAATTCGCCCAGGCCGTCGCCGTCCGTATCGTGAAACGGAGACGCTTTGGCAGCCTGTACGCGAACCGTCTGATCCGGAGCGCTTTCTGCAGCCGAAATCGGGAGTACAAAAGCGGAAATGCTTTGCATCGCCATGGCGCCGGAACAGAGCAGACTGAGCAGTCTGTACCTTTTGTTCATATCTTTCCTTTCCTGCTTTTCAGCAAGAAGCCGCACGGGTCTGCATGGCCTGAAAACGCACAGGCCGGGGGAACAGAGGCAAGCGGCTCCATCTTCTTTATTTTGGCCGGTTAAGCGGTTACATTCAACGGATGTTTAAAAATGGACGTATTCTCATTGCGGATTGTCTATTCGTTTTTTGTAGCAGCCGTTTTCGCGGAACGATTTCAAACGACAATTTCAGACGACATGGGAAAGGACGGTCCAAAGGGCGGATGCGCAGACCGAGCGAAAAGGCGAACGGCTATAAAGTTTTGGTTCTGTCCGGCAAGGATGAACGATGGCAAACTGATTGGTTGAGGAAAGCAGACAGAATGAGAATAAAGGACTTTTTTTCAGGAAAGAGTGTTCAAAAGGAGAAAATCCCGTCCTTTTTGCGCCGTGAGGGTGCCGGTTCTGGATTTTTGGGGGATCCGTTTGACAGGCTATCGGGGGCTTGCTAGTATGAGTGCAACTTACGAAACAGGAAAAAGATAGAGGCAGCGGTGCAGAATAGTACCTTTTGGAGAAGGCATTCGAAGAAGAAAGGGAAAGGCAATCATCGCCGAAAGACAGGTCCGGCAGGGGCTGATCTTGGGCTGCAGGGAAATACTTTGCAGACTCCTTCGGTCGAAGAGGTGTTATCTTAACTTCATCTTTTTGACTGCGGATACCGCAGTTTTTTTCATTTCTGATTTTCGTTTGAATAAGGAGAAGAAAAATACATGAAAAAATCATCGATTGCAGCAGCGGCCATTGCCATGATGATGCTTGCCGGATGCTCATCTGCACCAGCGCAGACCAGCGACAGTTCCAATACCTTTACCGTCGGCATGGAATGCGGCTACGCCCCGTTTAACTGGCAGACCACAACCGAAACCGATACGACGGTTCCTCTGGCCAGCGGCGCCGGCTACTGCGACGGCTACGACGTTCGCATTTCCCGCAAGCTCGCCGACGAAATGGGCAAGGATCTTGTCATTAAAAAAATCGACTGGGACGGCCTGCAGCCAGCCCTTGAATCCGGTGAAATTGATGCCATCGTTGCCGGAATGACCGCAAACGAAGAACGTGAAGAAGGCATTGACTTCACAACCCCGTATTCCGAAAGCGAAATGGTCATGATCGTACCGAAGGATTCCGAAGCCGCTTCCTTTACCGATATTCAGCAGTTCTCCGGCCACAAAGTCATCGGCCAGAAAAACACCAACTACGATACCGTCATCGATCAGATCGACGGCGTTATCCACGTCGTTCCAAAAGCACGCTATCCGGAGCTGATTCTGGCTCTGCAGTCCGGAGAAGCCGAAGCGATTACCGCTGAGCTTCCGGTTGCCAAAGGCATCGTGCAGGCCAACCCGGATCTGACGTACATCACGTTTGAAGACGGCAAGGGCTTTGATGTCGATACATCCGTATCCATCGGTCTGAAAAACAATACCCGCGATACCGAAAGCTTCAAAGCCGTTCAGGACGCTTTAGACAAAATCACAACCGAAGAGCGCGAATCCATGATGCAGGATGCCGTACTGAACGCGCCGACGACTGGTGAATAAGCCGTATGAGTATTGACTGGTCTTACGCCTGGCGGGCGCTCGTCAATAACTGGCCGATGTTCTGGCACGGTGTCGAAGTTACGATCGCCTTTGCGATCGTCGGCACAGTGTTCGGTTTTCTGATCGGTCTGATTGTCGGCGCCATCCGCTCCGTTCCTGTTGATCCGCTCGATTCTTCCTTCATGAAAGGACTGAAGAAGTTCGGACGCGGCATCACCGGCCTGTACATCTGGGTTTTCCGCGGTACGCCGATGATGATTCAGGCCTGCTTCATTTATTACCTTCTGCTTCCAGTCATTCACTGGAATGCGATTACGGCCGGTTTTGTGATCATCTCGATCAACACCGGCGCCTACATGGCTGAAATTCTGCGTTCTGGCATCCAGTCCGTAGATCCCGGCCAGTTAGAAGCCTGCAAAGCGGTCGGCATGTCCAGCTTCCAGGCCATGGTCTCGGTTATTTTCCCGCAGGCCATCAAAAATACCTTCCCGGCTATCGGCAACCAGCTGATCGTCAATCTGAAAGACTCCTGCATGATGAACGCTATTTCCGTAACGGAGCTGTTCTTCCAGTCGTCTTCCATCGCGGGAAGCAACATGCGTTTCGCGGAAATTTACCTCGATACAGCCGTTCTGTATCTGGTTCTTACGACGCTCGCTACCTGGCTGCTCAGCTTCATTGAGCGCAGGATGAACGCCCGCGAAAACGAAGGAAAAGAAAAGAAGAAACTTTTCATGGAGATGTCCTCATGAGTGAACCTGTAATTCGTGTCAGTCATTTAAAGAAGAGCTTTGGCAAGCAGGAAGTTCTTCACGATATCGACTTCTCCATTAACAAAGGCGAAGTAGTCTCCATCATCGGATCTTCGGGATCCGGCAAGAGTACGCTTCTTCGCTGCATCAACCTGCTCGAAATCCCGGATTCGGGAACGATCACGTTCCACGGTCAGGACATTCTCAAAGGCGATCTGAACGGCTATCGTTCGAAAGTCGGCATGGTTTTCCAGAACTTCAACCTCTTTCAGAACAAGAGCGTTCTGGACAACTGTGTTCTCGGTCAGCGCAAGGTGCTCAAGCGCTCCAGGGAAGAAGCGGTCGCCATCGCCAAAACGCATCTCGATCGCGTAGGTATGTCGAACTTCCTCGATAAGGGAGCCACCAAGCTTTCCGGCGGTCAGAAACAGCGCGTCGCGATTGCCAGAGCACTGTCCATGGATCCGGAAGTGCTGCTGTTCGATGAACCGACGTCCGCGCTCGACCCGGAAATGGTCGGCGAAGTTCTCGAAGTCATGAAAGACCTGGCCAAGTCCGGTCTGACGATGATCGTCGTAACGCATGAAATGCAGTTTGCGAAAGATGTATCCGATCGCGTCATTTTCATGGATCAGGGCGTCATCGCCGAAGAAGGCACGCCGGATGAAGTCTTCGAACATCCGAAAAACGAAAGAACGAAACAGTTCCTTTCCCGCTTTCGCCAGACGACGCTTGAAAAAGAAGACTAGAACCGACTCTGTTCTCTCTTCAATCTGAATTTAAATCGCTCGGTATGACCCGTTGAGGTCATGCCGGGTTTTTTTGTGCCCAAAACGGAGGGGACTGGACGGAACTGCACGAATCAGAATCCGCAGGCGGTCATGGATTCGGCCTAAAATAGACGCATACTGCGTCGGGTATACAGTTTTTGATTCCGTGGCGAAACGGGAAATACGGCCCGACAAAGGCATTGACATCGGAAATGCCAAGCTGTATCTTTGTATTACCCAAGTGATACAGATAAGACAGAGGGAAGAGATTATGGACTATTCATTTCGAAACGACTCGCCTGTATATCTGCAGCTGGCTTCTATTCTCGAAGGCGCCATCGTTCGGGGAGAATTCGCCCCTGGCGATAAGCTGCCGTCCGTTCGGGAAATTGCACTCGAAAGCCGGACAAATATCAATACTGTTCAGAAAGCGCTGGCCAGGCTGGAGAGTCAGGGCCTGATTGAAACACGGCGTACCAGCGGAAAGTACGTCTGCGACAATCCGGAAACCCTGGCAGGACAAAAAAGAGAAGCCGCAAAAACGCTCTGCGAAACGTTTTTGCGTGGAATGCAGGCTCTTGGATTTTCCGCGTCAGAAAGCATCCGCCTTCTGAAGGAAGGAGTAAATGATGGAACTGAACGTTCGTCATCTCAGTAAATCGTATGGAAACCGCCCGGTGCTTCAGGATGTGTCGTTTACGCTCGAACCCGGACAGATTACCGGTCTGCTTGGCCCGAACGGCGCTGGAAAAAGTACGCTGATCAAGTGCATCAACGATCTGCTCGTCTATGAGCAGGGAGAGATTTCCGCCGATGGAAAGAAGCTGGATCCCTCGGATCATCTGCGCATTTCCTATTTGCCGGAAAAAACGTATCTGGATTTGAACGCCAACGGAAAGGAAACTCTTCGCTTTTTTGAAAAGTTCTATCCGGATTTTGATCGCAAAAAAGCCTGCCGGCTCATGGAAGCGATGGATCTGGATCTGAATCAGCCGATTAAATCGATGTCCAAGGGCATGCAGGAAAAGCAGCAGCTGATTCTGGTACTAAGCCGCAAGGCCGAACTGTATATTCTCGATGAGCCGATCGGCGGTGTCGATCCGGTCGCGAGACAGAAAATTCTCGATCTGATTCTGGAACATTCCAGTCCGGAAGCATCCATTCTGATCAGCACGCATATGATCGGCGAAATTGAACGCATCCTCGATCGGGCGCTCATTTTGCGGCACGGAAAAATCGTTCTGGACGAAGACGCGGATACGCTTCGTCAGAAACAGGGAAATTGCTGGAACAGATTTTCGTGGAGACACTGCTATGAAAAAACTGACCGAAACCTTTACTGCCCAGATCGGAAAGCGTCTGCTTCCGGTCTGGCTGATTCAGCTGATCGTTTATAGCGTATGGCTTATTCTGGTCAGTCTGGACTGGAGCGGCCGCTTTTATTCGCTGCTCTGTCATCTGCTTTTGATTGCGGTATTTGTGATGAGCGCGGCGCTGGTCTTCTAAGCGTTTTTTCAAATCTGGAAGCTGTTTGCGGACTGCTTTTACAGCGCCAGAGCGTATCTCATTCGTACGCTGCCTTACAGCCGGAAAACCATTTACTGGTCCTGGTTTGTGACGAGTCTGCTTACGCTTCTGCTTCTGATCGCGCTTTTTACGGCTATGGTGGCCCTGCCGTTTGTTCTGCACGATTTCGCGGAAATTCAGACTGGGGGCATTCTGGATGTCGATGCACGCCAGATGGTCCTGGCGTTTGTCATTGAGGTGATTGTCCAGTGGATCGCCTATATGCTTTCCGGCGCCTTCGGCATAGCCTATGGCCACAGAAACGGCCGCTCGGAGTGGCTGATTTTCATCGCGACCGGCATTGCGTGCGCGCTGATCGTACAGCTGACTGCGGCGGGCCTGCTGTTTGTGTTCGAACCCGGTTTCATTTCACTTCTGGACAGTCCGACAATTCAAGGCGCGGATCTGGTTCGAATCATTTACAAGATGGCGCTGGCCTTTCTGCTTCTGGATGGCATACTGGCTTTTCTTTGCGCAAGACGCGTGGAAAAGCACGCGGATGTGGAGGAAGTCCGGTCGCCTGAAATCCTTTTGAAACGTCTGTATGGAAGAAAACGTTTTTCGCTTTTGAAGTATGTGTACAAAACGGCGCCTGTTTCTCTCGAATGAAACAGGCGCCGCCGTTTTTAAAAGCGGCAGGCATGCCCGGTGAAAAGAAGGCTTTTAAGCAAACTATCCATGCCTGAAAATGCGGGCAGAAAATTGGTTTTTCAAGGCGGGTCGAAGCGCATATCGCTATAATAAAGAGGATAAACCAGGAGGAAATATTGAAATGGTTAAAAAACCTGTAGTTCTTGTTGTCATGGACGGCGTAGGTCTGTCTGACAACGTTCTTGGAAATGCCGTAAAAATGGCATACAAACCGCATCTCGACAAACTCTGGGAAACCTGCCCGCACACAGAACTGCGTGCGCACGGTCTGGCTGTAGGTCTGCCTACAGACGGCGACATGGGCAACTCGGAAGTTGGTCACAACGCCATCGGAAGCGGACAGATTTACTCGCAGGGTGCCAAACTCGTTAACGAGAACATCGAATCCGGCGAAATGTTCGAATCCGCTGCATGGAAAGAACTCGTAAACAACGTAAAGGAACACGATTCCACCATGCATTTCCTTGGCCTTCTTTCGGACGGCAACGTTCATTCCCATATCAATCATCTGAAGGCTCTGATCGCTCAGGCGAAAAAAGAAGGCGTGAAACGCGTACGTCTGCACATCCTGCTCGACGGACGTGACGTTCCGGAAACGAGCGCACTGAAATACGTCGATGAAATCGAAAGCTTCATGAACGATCTCAACGATGCCGACTTCGACGCTCAGATCGCTTCCGGCGGCGGACGCATGAAAATCACGATGGACCGTTACGAAGCCAACTGGCCAATGGTTGAAGAAGGCTGGAAGATTCACGTGCGCGGCCTTGGACGCAATTTCAAATCCGCAACCGAAGCCATTGAAACGTACCGTGCAGAAACCGGCGTCGTTGACCAGGACCTGCCAGGCTTTGTCGTTGTCGATGAAAACGGCGATCCGAAAGGAACGATCAATGACAACGATTCCGTTATCCTCTTCAACTTCCGCGGCGACCGCGCTCAGGAAATTTCCATCGCTTTCGATGCCGATGAATCGTTCGACAAGTTCGATCGCGTAAAAGTTCCTAACGTAAAATTTGCGGGCATGCTGCAGTACGATGCCGATGCGCAGATTCCGAAGAAATACCTCACGGAACCGCCAAAAATCCATTACACGCTGACCGAACAGCTCGTTAATGCCGGCATCAGCGAATACGCCATTTCCGAAACCCAGAAATACGGTCACGTAACGTACTTCTGGAACGGAAACCGTGCCGCTAAGTTCTCCGAAGAACTCGAAGAATACGTAGAAATCGAATCCGATGTAATCCCGTTCGAGCAGCGTCCGTGGATGAAATCCGCTCAGATTACCGACAAGCTCTGCGAAGCCATCCGTTCGGGCAAGTACGACTTCCTGCGGACGAACTATCCAAACGGCGACATGGTTGGCCATACCGGCAGCCTGGAAGCCACAATTATCGGTGTCGAATCCGTTGACCTCGCCCTTGGCCGCGTCATCGAAGCTGTTAAAGCCGTAAACGGCGTTCTGCTCGTTACCGCCGACCATGGCAATGCCGATGAAATGTATGAGAAGCCAAAGAAAGCCGGCGCTCCGCTCAAGGCGAAAACTTCCCATACCCTCAACAAGGTTCCGTTCATCGTCTACAACTACGACTGCAAGCTCAAGCAGGACGATGACATGGGTCTTTCCAACATCGCAGCAACCGTCTGCGAAATTCTTGGCGTAAAACCCAACGAACACTGGAGATCTTCCATCATCGAATCCGCAGAATAATCGAAAGAGCTGCGGCTCGGTCGAACCTGTTTGATGCATTCAAGACCTCTCTGCCTGAAGATCTTTTCCAGATCCAGAAGGACAGAGAGGCCTTTGCTTTTGCGCCTGGAAAAAGCAGGCAGGGATGCAGAAAAGGCGCTGGTACGCTTTGATCGGGTTTCGATCGATGCGCTGCCAGCGCCTCTATGGGCTTAAAAAGGTCTGTAAACGATTGGAAAGGGGAATGGCTACCGTCTTCGAAAACGGCCAGAGCGGCGTCCCGCAAAATCGGATTCGGGGCCGTCTGCATCTTCGTTGTCCTCTTCCTCATTTTCCTCATCAAGGGGATCATCGTCTTCATAAATTTCAAACTGGACGCCCTCTTCACTGACGTCATAGTTTTCTTCCTCATCTGAAGCCGGCCGGCTGCGATAAGGATCGTAAATATTGGGAAGCCGGAATGCCGGAAACACCATGATGATCAAAACCGCGTAGCGGACGAGTTCAAAAATCAGAAACAGAATGAAGGCGCTGTCGGGGTAGACGGTCGTATCGCTTTTCCAGTAGCGATACAAAATGAACAGGCCATAGGTGAGAATCAGAAGCTGACCGCCCAGAGCCGCGTACAGACTCTTTTTCGAGCCCGGGTATTTTAAATAGTAGAAGAAAATCGGCAGCGTCCATAAGGCGGCGGTCAGAATGCATAAGGTAAACATCAGACCAGTCGCAAAGACGGATCCGTTGTCGATGGAAACGAATCGGTTCTGGAAGAGATGCACCAGAATCGGAAAGACGATCAGCTCGCCATATACCCCGATCGCCATGCGAATGGCGGCTCTTGGATATTTCGAAGACAGTGCCTTGCGGGCTCTGGCCTGCCGTTCAAGCCGAAGCTGTTCTTCACGCTCTGGATTTCCCTGCAAATCGGGGGAAGACTGTGCGGAGCGCGCGGTCTGGCGACTGGTTTTTCTTTCCTGTGCTTCCCAGTCCGCTTGCGAACTTCGCGGGGATGCGCTTGAGAAGTCCGGGTCGGGCCGGTTTCGAAGCGGGGTGCGAGAAGGCTGGGGCTGCGCAGAGTTCGATCCGTAATCCGCTGCACCATTCGTTTGAAAGCCGGCGGACCGTGCCGGAGCGCTTCTTCGTGTCTCCGGCTGCACAGCGGTCTGTGCTCCCGGTCGGGTCGGCGATGGCTGCCGGTGCGCTTGTGCGGAAGCGGCTCTGGCCTGCTGCTCTCGAGCACGGCGGGCGTTTCGGGCACGGGCCTGATCTCTTCGCTGCTCTTCCTGCGGAAGGAAGAGAACGTGGTCGTAATAAATGCGGCCAAACCAGGAATCAAAGAGCCAGTTTTTAAACCACATCAGTAAAAAGCCTTTGATCAGAACGAGCGCGCACCAGACGAGATAAAACACAAAGAAGCTGGTGTGCCGGAAAAGGTCATAGACGAGCCAGCCCGCAAACAGAAACTCGGCGGCAATGCCCAGATTAAACAGCGAGCGGGACGCTTTTTTGCCAAACGCGGCTAGAAAGAAGATGCCCAGCCACATGGCCAGCTCCACAAACAGCGTCATCATGTACAGCGAGTTGAAATAGGGCGGTTTGGAAAAGAGCGGCTGGTTTAAAATGGAATACAGGGCCAGCGAGCAGATGCAGAGAATGCCATAGCTCAGTATGAGCATGCTCTGTATGCGCTGCTTCGCTTTTTTTAAATAGTAAAGGTCTTCTCGACGGCGTGAAGGCGCCGGAGAAGCGCGTCGTGTTGAAGAATTTTGTCTTGGATTCATACCATTAAGCGTAACACGATCCAAAAATCATTCCAATGCGTCGAAAAGGACTGTTTTGTTAAACTGTACAAAGAACGGGTCCGTTTTAAGACGGCGAAAAAAGAGAAGCTGCACCTAGAATTTGTCGATCGGAATGTCTCGAGAAAAAGAGAGCTTTTCCTCCGCAATGAGGTCATATGGCGGGCAAAAGAGATCGCGAAAACGGGTGAAGCCTGAACGTAAAAAGGAGAAAAGACAATGGCAGAAATGTATTCCGTAATTTATCGAACGGTAGATGAGAAGGGGCTGGCGTGCGCCATGAAAAGCGGCGCGCTTGAAGTTCTGGCTACGCCGCAGATGATCGCCTGGATGGAAGAAGCCAGCTGCTTGCTGAACGATGTGGAAGAGGGATGGACCACCGTCGGCATCCATATGGATACGACGCACGACGCACCTAGTCCTCTGCATGCCCGCATTCGCATCGTCAGTCATCTTCTCGAAAAGAAGGGCCGCATTTCCAGATTTGAAGTCAGCGCCTGGCAGGGCGACAAATGTCTGGGTAAAGGTCATCATGAACGGGTGGACGTGAACGCGGAAAAATTCATGAGCCGTCTGAAGTAAGGTGCCGGCCTGCCAGCCTCCCGACGGAACGGCGGCGTTTCGCCCTTCGGCTTTTCTGGTTTCAAAAAGCGGGCATCTAATATAAAGCGGGCATCAAATATTATATAGAAAGCAAATATAGACTCTGGAAGAAACTGCAGATCCAGAAGCGAATACAAAACGAAAACATACGAAGACCAAAGCCCGGCTGTTCATGGGAAAACCTATGGAACCGCCGGGCGTTTGTGTATCGTTTTGAATCGTTCTGGAAAAAATGGATATCCGTGCCAGGAATCGGGAGAAAGGCATTTTCCTCACGCAGCTTGCGTCGCAAGAAGGCCTGCTCTTCTGAAAGAACAAGGCAGGCAATGCAGGCGGGCGACCGGCTCTTCGTACACTTCATCCGTATACGGAGCAGCCGGAATGGACAGCGCCTGAAACGCAGGTTCTAACGGATACAGCCGGTCGGGGTGACCGTCGATCGTATTGATCGCATACGAAGTCTGACCGCCATCGAGAACGCCCTGAATCTGGGCCTGGAGCGTCTGGGGAGACATCAAGCCAAAGCCCTGCAGGGATACGCAAAGACTGCTGTCGTATTCCTGCGGCGGATATTTGGCGAGCTGACTCGTGAATGCCTGCAGCACATCGTGCGCGCTGCCGAACACTTCGATGCCGTAGTTGGCGCTTAACAGCTGCAGATTTTGTAAATAGGGAAGCACGTACAGACGGTTAGCCGCCTGCCGCATACCCTGAAAGGACTGTCCGCTTTCCAAATTGATTTCGTCGTAAACGGCATCCGGTTCCAGCGTCGTCCCAGTATAGACGTGCTTTTCTTCCAGCAGATTGCGCGCTTCATACAGAAAGCCGTCAATCTGTTCGGTGCGCCCGGGCAAATTCGGATCGGTCAGACCGGCACTGCCTGCGGGAAAGCGCAGCGAATCAAACTGGATTTCCTGAAAGCCGATCGAGCAGGCTTCCAGCGCCAGATCGAGATTGTACTGCCACACCCTGTGCTCATACGGACTGGTCCAGTACGATCCTTCCAGCAGAGCCGGCGTACCGTTTTCCTCACACAGGGCAAGATCCGGCCGGCTCTGGGCGAGAAGGGGATCGAGGAACGTTTCCAGGCGGGCGGCCATAAAAATGCCTTTGGCTTTCAGGCGGTCGACTAAAGCGCGGAAACTGTCCATATCGATGGCCCAGGGCTGGGCGGCATCGATGTCATCACCCAAAAAGGCAGAAGCGGTATCGGAAAGATAGGACAGCTTTCCGTTTTCATCCTTGAGCGTAACGATCAGCGTGTTGAAGTCGTTTCGTGTCATATAGTCTTCAATCTGGGAAGAATAGTCGAACAGAACAGGAAGGGAAACGTTCAGAGCGCGTTCCGGATCGGGAAGCGAGTTTTCTTTCCAGTCCGGCTGGGGGTAGGCTTCCTTGCCCAGAGAAGCAGCTTCGGGTATGTCTTTCTGGAATTCTTTGGCGGGTGCTGTCGACGCATTGGAATAGGCCAGCCACAGCACGACAGAACCGGGAATATATCCAGTCAGCGGCTGGAAAGAAGCGTCATCCTCTGTTGAATTCGGGAGCGTTTCGATCTGATACCAGCGCAGCAGCCCGGCACTCGCATCGTAATCGTCGAGATCAGCGTCGATCACTTTAAAGGGCGTGCCCGGCTGGATATACGCTTCTTCGAGCGGGCCGTCCTTGGTCTTGCGCAGCCAGACTTTGCGATTGACGCTTGCGCGCGAAGGTGTCATAGCCTGGAGCTGATCGCGTGAGAGATGGGAATTATCGATTTCGAGAATCTCTCCGTCGGCTTCGATGCTCGAAAGGTGTGCCCCGCCGGCAACCAGACGCACTTCCTGTCCGCGCGTGAGCGAAAACTGTCTCGTCTCGATTTCACCGTTTTCAATGTAGGGCGAATCAATTTTCAGAATCGGGGTTTCGCTCTGTATGTAGCGGACTGGATACATCCGCTCATGCAGAAAGGGAAAGAAGGTCAGCGAGACGACGATCGAAGCAATGGCGAGCGAGCCCATAAGAAACGTCAGGCATGCGCGTCGTAATAAAGAATTCCTGTTCATCATTCTCAATTTACCACAATCCCAAAATAAACGTAAATATGGCCAAAAAAGGGTGAAGACAGCCAAAATGAACCGAAAAAGAAGGCGTGGAGTGGGGAACCCTGATCAAATTTAGCAGATTTTTGGTTTTTTATCTCTTTTATAAAAGAGAAAAACTGCCTGGCCTGCGCAGACAAAACGAGAAAAATCGACATCTGAAAAAGACGATTGGGCCTGTGAAAGTGCGGGAGCCGGGCAAAGAATGAAAAGGGAAGAAGTCTGGATAGAGTTGAAAAAAATCGGACAGTATGGCATTATGAAGACTCTGCCGGACTATAGTTCTTAAGCATATAAAACAATACAATGCGGTGAATAAATTCATAGAATCACGATTTCTTCTGTGGAAGTCTGATGTGATTGTTCTGTTATGACAGGGCTGTCGGAACAGCCGGCTGGTCTGCGCTTTTCCAATAAGACCACGCAAAACGCATCGCAAAGCCTGGCGGAAATTTCTAATCTTAAGGAAGGAGAAACCATGAAACCTGAATCAGAATATCTTCTGATTATTGACGGGTCTTCACTTCTTGCAACCAGCTATTTTTCTTCTTTGCCCAAAGCCATCCGCAAGGAAAAAGACGAGGAAAAAAAAGAGGAACTTTACTCGAAACTGTTAAAAAGAGACGCTGACGGCCGCTACTGCGACGCGATTGAAGCGTTTTTTCATACGATTTTTACGATTCTGACGTACCAGAGGCCAACGCATCTGGCGGTCTGCTGGGACGTAAACCGTCACACTTTCCGCAAATCCATGTGGCCCTCCTATAAATCCAATCGATCCAGTACGCCGACCCCTCTGGCCGAGCAGTATCAGACCGCCTACACCCTGTGTCAGGAACTTGGAATTGCCCAGTTTCAGCACCCGGATTATGAAGCGGATGATTTTGCGGGCAGTCTGGCTGTGCAGATGGAAAAGCAGCTGCCGGTCCGCCTGCTGACGCGGGACAAGGACTACTTCCAGCTGATCAGTCCCCGCACCAAAATCTGGTACGGCATGTCCGACCGCGACAAAGTGCATGCCTGGCGCACCAAATACAATATGCCGGCCGGACTGCCCAGCCGGGTGGTCGAAGTGGACGACCAGGTTCTTGAAGGCGAGTTTGGCTACAGCGCCAGCTGCGTCTGCATGATGAAGGCGCTGATGGGCGACCGCTCCGATAATATTCCCGGCGTTCGCGGCATCGGGGAAACCCGCGCCGTCGCGCTCGCCCGTCATTATTCGAGTGTCGAAGACCTGTATCGGGCCATCGATCGCGCACAGGATCCCCGCGCACGCAAAACACTGTTTGCGACGTGGCGAAGCTGGGGCATTCGAAAGAATCCCTACTCATGTCTGACCCGCAAAGGCGGCGAGAATGCTCATTCCGCAAGGGAAATGGCCGAGCTCTGCTACGTGCTGGGAAAAATGAAAACCGATCTCGTGCTCCCCATGCCCGGCGGCTATCCCGGCATGCGGCTGAAAAAGGAACACCTGCAGTTTTCGCTGAACGCACGCGATGCCCAGTCGATTTTGGAACAATATAATATTGAACTGAACATTCGCCTGCGCCCGTCCGCCCTCAAGCGTATGGAGGCGGCTTCTGCGTCGGCTCGATCGGCAAAAGGTTCGTCGGATTCCAGCCGCAAAAACGGCCGCTCGGGATCATCCAGTTCGCGTCCGAACCCCGTAAAGACAGCGGAAGGAAAGCGTTCGAATTCGAAAAAGCCGAATGTGCACGATCCGCGTACGAAAAAAACGTCCGCCTGGAACGGCAAGCCGGCTGGTAAGAAAAATGAGCGCAAAGCGGCCGAAACGGCCCGGATGGAATCGAGAAAAAACGATGGACGCCGCAAACCTTCGTATAAAAATTCGTCTGCCTCTTCACCAAAGGGAAACTGGACGAAGAAAAACGGCTCCGGTCGCGTCCAGAACACGAAAAACGCAAACGCGTATTCTCCAAAACAGACGAAGTCGTCTTCAAAGTCTGGTGCGGCTATGAACGAGACGAAAGCGATGAAAACGTCCAAAAACGCGCGCTCGTATCCAAACGGCCCCAGACGCTCTTACAGTGAGGTCCGCGTGCAGGAACCCGGACGTTCGGCGGGTTCAAAACGAAGAAAAAAGGACGCGTATCCGTCCGCAAACGCGTCCTCCAAAATGACCGGAGCTTTGCCGGTTATGCAAGAAAGACCTCAGCTGTCTGATCAGTAATCCAGCTGTTCAGACTGTACATATCAAATTCGAACGGACAGAGCCGGAGGAAAAACCTCCGGCTTTTTCCATGCATCTTTTCATGGACAGAACCTGGTGCAGACTGCCTCTTTGTTTCTCAGAAAATCCAGGAGGCGACAGAGGCTGAAAGCTGTCTCCGGCAGGAGCGCTTCCGCAGCAGAAAAGACAGAGCGGAATAGCGATAAAAAGAAATCGACTGTCCGGCGAAGGCGCCAAAACCATGGGCGCTTCCCGTTGTTTGAGGCGGATCGTGCTATATTGTTGATGTCCTGCAC
>NZ_JBKXLD010000007.1:0-38873 GCF_047010065.1 Allobaculum sp. | reverse complement strand
GTCCGAACAAAGGGTTCTCTCTAATTATCGTGTCCTTGACATGGGGTACACTTCAAACCGATATTCGGGAGAAAATGGCCACTTTTAAACTAACAAATACACCTGCCACAGGGAGGTTTTGGTTTATTTGGCATATATGTACTCCCAGGTGTATCCACCAGATGTCGCGAGGACTCCTCGGCAGCATTTTCTGATGCCTTCACGGGAACAACCCGTCTTCCGGGAAACCTCCGTGCAGTCTTCATAGACCACTCCGGTTTCCACACATCACACTGGACGGGGAGTGCCAAGCCAGTCCGAGCGCAGTTCATTGGCGACCTGATAGGCAAAAGCGCCATCAAGGATGCTGCAGCGAACTGTTCCATCTGGTTTGATGACTTCCTGGAACTCTCCTCGTTTCGAACGCTCCGATCTGCCATCCGGTCAGCTCCAGAAAAAACGCCCAGAGGGAGAAAGTCATATTTGCGTAGCGCGCTCGGCTGCCTATCTTATCTCTGTAGAATTTATTACGCAGGATCCATGAGAAATGAATCCCCCGTTTCATGACTCAAGGGTGGCGGTTCGCTTGCGTACCGCCATGAATGAAAAAAGAGCTGTCGTATACATACAGCTCATAAAACAGGACCGTTGGAGTCTGGCCGGCATTCCGGTCGATCAGACCATGAATGATTGATTGAACGAGTGACTTCAGCAGGAGGACCGAATGATATACGCATCGACCGAACAGCCGGTAATCCGATCATCCAAAGCGGCCGGTGACGTAGTCTTTGGTTTTCTGCTGGGAGGGATGAGTAAACAGGGTTTTCGAATCGCCGAACTCGACCATTTCGCCCTGGTAGAAGAATGCGGTCTGATCGGCAATCCGCATCGCCTGCTGGAGATTGTGCGTGACCATGATGATGGTATAGCGTTCTTTCAGCCGCAGGCAGAGCTCTTCAATGCGCTCTACGGAAATCGGATCCAGCGCGCTCGTCGGCTCATCCATCAGAAGAATCTCCGGTTCAGCCGCCAGAGCGCGGGCAATGCACAGGCGCTGCTGCTGTCCGCCCGAGAGGGAGAGAGCGCTCTTTTTCAGATTGTCCTTGACCTCGTCATACAAAGAGGCCTGCTTTAGAGCGTCGACGACAATCTCTTCCAGACGGGTCCGGTTTTTGATCCCGGCTGTCCGGGGGCCGTAGGCCACGTTGTCAAAAATGCTCATATCAAACGGATTGGGTTTCTGGAAGACCATGCCCACGCGCTTGCGCAGCCGGTTGACATTGATCTTTCCGCTGATGTCTTCCTCTTCCAGAAAGATCTGTCCTTTGACCTGGCAGTGCACGATCAGATCGTTCATCCGGTTGAGACAGCGAAGAAAGGTTGACTTGCCGCAGCCGCTCGGACCGATGAGTGCGGTAATCGAGTTGCGGGGAATCTCCATGGAGACAGAATGCAGGGCCTGCTGGGGGCCATAAAAGACACTGACATCCTGCGCTTTGAGAACAATAGGACTGGACTGGTTCATGCGATCGATCCTTTCGTCATTTTCTTGCAGATGAGCATCTGCCCAAGGTTCATGATAATACACAGGACAAGCAGAACCACCGCGACAGAGGAAGCTTGCGGCATATAGAGACCTTCATTGAGCAGTTTGTACATATGAACGGAGAGCGTAGCGCCAGGGCTCATCAGATCAAAGGCCGGTTTGGCCAGCGTGCCAGCCGTATAGATCAGCGCAGCCGATTCGCCCGCAATACGTCCGGAGGCTAACAGGATACCGGAGAAGATACCGCCGGCCGCCTGAGGCAGAAGGACTTTAAAGATCGTACGCAGCTTTCCGGCACCTAAGGCATAGCTGGCTTCGCGCATCGAATCCGGCACAGCCCGCAGGGCTTCCTGGGCGGTGCGCAGAACGAGCGGCAGGACAAGAACGGCGAGCGTCAGCACGCCGGAGAGCAGCGAGAGACCAAGATGCATCCGGGTCACAAAGAGAAGCATGCCGAAAAGACCAAAGACAATCGATGGAATGCCGGCGAGTGTTTCGGCAGCCACACTGACCAGCGAAACAAATCGAGATTCTCTGGGGGCATATTCTTCCAGATAGACTGCTGCACCGATGCCGATCGGCAAAGAGACGGCCAGGGTAAGGACAGTTATTAAAACCGTATTGATAATAGCCGGCATCATCGACACATTGTCGGTGGTGTAGGTCCAGGCAAACAGCGAAGCGCTGAGATTCGGTACGCCGGTAAACAGAATGTAGATGACCATGGATGCCATGATCAGAAAGCCGGCGCCCGCGTAGAGCCAGGTCAGCGCACGGAGGATCAGACCGGAAACATCGGCTTTCCCCTCACTGAGCGGAAGCGGCTTTTTCTGTTCTTTTGCCGGAACAGACGGACGGGGGATGTCAAACTGTCCAGCCGGCAGAGCGAGGGTGCTGCTGCTCTGTGCGGTATACTCCTGGATCGATGGACTGGCCGGAAGGCGTTTGATGGTAGCCTGCACCGGCCGTTTGACGGAATGAGCAGAGCGGATAGAAGATCCGGATGATCCGGATGAGCGGGCAGACAGAGAGGACAAGGGTATATTCATGATCTGCACTCCTTTTTCTTCAGAGACATAAAGCAGAGGTTGATGCCAAGAATCAGTACAAACAGGACCGCTCCCATAGCGATCAGCGCTTCACGGTGCAGACCGCTCGCATAGGACATTTCCAGAACAATGCCGGTGGTCAGTGTCCGGACCGGACTGAGCAGACTGTCAGGCAGAACAGCCGCATTGCCGGCGACCATAATAACCGCCATCGTTTCTCCGACCGCACGGCCAATTTCCAGGACAATCGCACTCAGAATGCCTGAGGCCGCAGCCGGCAGACAGACGAAGAAGACCGTATGGTCATGGCTTGCACCTAAGGCCCGGCTGCCGTCATAGACGGCCGGATCGACTTTTTTCAGCGCGCTTTCGCTGAGTGAAACGATTGTGGGCAGGATCATCATGGCCAGAAGCACCGACGCGCACAGGATGCCTTTGCCCGATGCCGATCCGGTCCATTTCTGAATCAGAGGGACCAGGACCGTCAGGCCGAAGAAGCCGTAGACAATACTCGGAATACCGGCCAGGAGGCTGATCGCAAACCGGAACGGTTCATACAGTTTCTTCGGGCAGTAATAAGCCAGAAAGACGGCACACAGGACCCCAAGCGGTACGCCCAGGATAAGTGCTCCGGCACTCATATAGAGCGTGCCGGCGACCATACTCAGGATGCCAAACCGGTTTTCACTTGGTGCCCAGTCCGACGAGAAGAGAAAATTGACAGGGCCGATTTTTGCGATCGCCGGCAGGGCGGTTGAGAAGAGAAACCAGCAGATCAGAAAGACGCACAGAATCGAAGCCGCAGCACAGGCGGCAAAGACATACTTCATTCCGGTTTCCCGTTTTGCATTGCTCATAAAAGACTCTCCTTGTCTGCGGATTTACTTGGATTCAAGAGCACTCCAGTCCTCGATTTTGCCGGAATAGACCTCTTTGACCTGATCGGCGCTCAAGGAGTCCACCGTATTGGACGGATTGACGATCACTGCGATGCCGTCTCTGGCAATGACGATACTTTTCAGACCCTGGCTTTCTTCTTCCGGCTTGAGCTCTCGCGAGAGCATGCCAAGATCATAGACGCCTTCGGCTGTGCTCGATGCACCGGTAGTGGAATCGGTCTGCATAACTGCGATCTGTGCATCCGGATTCAGAGACTGGTACGCTTCGGCGAGTTTTTCCATAACCGGGGTAACCGAAGACGATCCGCCTACAGTCATTTCTCCCGACATGCCGGCTGCGGTGTAAACGCCATCCGCTTCAACCGGAACATAGCCGGCCTCGCTGATGACCGCCTGGCCGTCTTCGGACAGCAGGAACTTTTCAAAGTCTGCGGCAAGCGGATTGTCGCTACCCTCTTTCTGGACGACCAGGAACGGACGGCTGACCGTGTAGGTCCCGTCAATGACGGTATCGACCGAAGGAACTACGCCGTCGATCGAGACGGCTTTGACCGAATCGTTCAGGCTGCCCAGTGAGATGTAGCCGATCGCACTCGGGTTCTGCGCGACAGTAGTAAGCATGACCGCTGTCGAGTTGGTGACTTCCGCATCGGCTCGTGTCAGATCTTCGCCGTTTTCTTCCAGTTTGAACAGCTCGGTGAACGCGCCGCGTGTTCCGCTGCCGTCTTCCCTGGTCAGGACCGCAATGGCAGCCGGAGTGTTCTGGGTGCTGCTGCCGCCACTGGAAGCATTACTCCCCGTGCTGTTCGAAGAGCAAGCCGCCAGATTCAGGGCGGCAGCCGCCGCAGCGGCGGTAAGAATGGATTTGAAGGTTGTTTTCATCGTTTTGCCTCTTTTCATTTCTATCTTTTCTGAAGACGGCTTCAGTATAGCAATGCCGTGTAAAGAAGCAGAAAGACGGATGTAAAGTCCTGGATAAATCGAAGCAAAGAAAAAGGCGAAGAATTCCGGAATGCGGAACGCTTCGCCTGTCGGTTGAAAATCATGATAGATAAAGCTGTTTTGAACGGCCAGGTCGACATTGATCAGCCGCAGCCGTCCTGCCGGGCAGACCGTACAGACCGCCTGAAGAACAGCAGGCAGCCTGAAAGCCTTTTTAGTTCGTCCCCGTATCGACAGTTTCTTCAGCACTCCCCTTCAAAGACCGCCCACAGACATGCAGCTTGTAAAGTTCTGATTAAAGAGAGCAGAAAACCGGTGCTGAATTTACAGGAAGGTAAAAACAGCACCCGGATTTTTCATGAATCTGCATTTATCGGATCATCAGAGCCGATGCCGATCGGATTTCCGGTTTGGGCGGATGGTACTCCTTGCAGATGAACTGGCCAGGACTCTGGACCGGTGCATTCTTCGGCTCCTCTTGCAGGGCTTTGATCGTGTAAAAAACAAAGACTGTACCCCAGACCATATCCATATAGACAGCAATAGTGCTCAAATCAGAAAACGCGAACGCGCGGGTATATCCATACTTCACCATACTGATCAGCTCCGAAAAGGAAGATACGCTGGTGATATCAAGAGCGAAGTATTCCCTGGCCTGATTCCGCTCAATCCAGGCTCTGAAAAACTCTCTTTGCCTGGCTGGATTCAAAACAGGAAGGAGTTCACTGATGTGCTGAGATGAGAGCGGCTGCCCAGGACAGGTTGTGTTGTGGACCGACCAGCGCTCCGCCCGATAGAGCGGTCTGCCTTCTTTGCACAGGTACTGACAGCAGGTCATGATATAGGGCCATTCGACTGGAAAAACATCCTGAAGGCACTGAAGTAATCCAGATTCCTGGGCGGATGCGGATTTGTTTATAAACAGATAATTTCCAGTCTTTTTAGCCGAATATTGGGACGACTGCTCAGGGTTAGTGACGGACGTTCTGTTTTTCGAACGAGGGCGGTCAGGGACCAGTTCGCCGGTGATTTCATCGATGTGGCCAATGCAGCTCCGGTGAGAATCCGGCTTCTTCGTTTTTAACCCGAATGGACGTGTGCGCCGGCAGCGCGCTTCGCTCAGCTCTAGAAGATGAAGGGGCTCCTTCCTCCCATTACCTCACTCGCGGTCCATCGTTTTACAGAGCGATGGTCGACAAAGTGATGGTCTACAAGGAGAGTGTAAGTTTTTTTGTGTAAATTCCATCAAGGCTTTTGCCTGATACAATCCGTTCAAAGCCAGACGAATCTATACAAGGAGACCTTTTATGCCACGTAAAGCCAAAGCTGCACCTACAGTTCAGGAACAAATTGCTTCTACCATCATTAAGGAATATCAGCCACAGTCGTTTCAGGAAGCCTCTGACATCATCAAATCGATCTTCGGTCCTGTGCTGGAACAGATGTTCCAGGGAGAGCTGGATTCGCATCTGGGTTGTACCAGTGGGTCACACGCCAAGAAAACGACTGAGAATCGCCGCAACGGCTATTCTGAAAAGACCGTGAAATCTTCCCAGGGCGAACTGGATCTGCGTGTTCCTCGTGATCGCCTCGGAACATTTGAGCCACAGGCTGTCCCTAAAGGCAGCAGGGATATCTCCGATATCGAGAATAAGATCCTGCGCATGTATGGGCAGGGAATGTCACAGCGCGACATCTCCGCTATCATTCAGGACATCTATGGCTTTTCGGTCTCTGCGGATACGATCTCAAACATCACAGACCGCGTTTACCCTGTCGTCGATGAATGGCGCAATCGTCCCCTGAAGCAGTGCTATCCCTTCGTCTTTGTAGATTGCCTTTATGTGTCAGTAAAAACTGAACGTGGTGCAAAAGAACAGGCTGTATATGTCGTCTTAGGCTATGACACCGAAGGCCATAAAGACATCCTTGGCATCTGGATTGGCGAAAGCGAATCCAAACACTTCTGGATGCAGATTTTTGACGAGCTGAAGATCCGAGGCGTAGAAGATATCTTCTTCCTGTCCATGGATGGAGTTAGAGGTCTTGAAGGCGGAGCCAAAGCTGTATTCCCGAATGTGATTGTGCAGCGGTGTATTGTCCATTTGCTTCGTAATTCATTAAAATATATTCCTGCAAAAGAAAGAGCTAGTTTCTGTAAGGACATTAAGAAAGTCTATAGCGCTCTGAACGCTAAGGAAGCAGAGGCGGCTTTCGAGGAATTCAAGGAGAAATGGAGCGGCTTTCATGGCGCTGTAAACGTCTGGGAACGAAACTTTCATCATGTGCTGCAGCTGTTTAACTACGGCAGCGCAGTCAGAAAGATAATGTATACAACCAATGCGATCGAGTCGGTCAACTCAAGCCTGCGAAAAGTAACGAAAAAGGGCTCGTTCCCAAGCGAAGATTCGGTTTATAAAGCCCTGTATCTGCGTATCGTAGAGCTTGAGAAGAAGTGGCGGGGACGGACAGTACCGAACTGGTCAATCGTCCGGAATCAGCTTCTGTGTGAAGAGGGGCTGAGCGCCAGATTGGAGAAATACTCAGCCAAGTAAGAATCAGATCGAGGAGCCGCTCATGAAATTTTCTTCCGCTTAAACCCTTTACAGCGGGTCCCCGCTCCCCCTGCACCCCCTGAAGACGTCCCCGCCGTCGAAAAAATGCCACCCTGGCAGGGACGTCACCAGTCTAGCAGGGGGGCGCCCGCTATAAAGGGCGCTTCAGAAATTTTCAATCGCTCACCATTCAGTGAAGTGTTTTGGTTCTTCGGCACGAGCAAATGTTTCAACAACTAAAAAACGAATTTACACAAAGGATTTGACATACCCCCTGCCCTGGGGACGTCGAGGCTGCACTCCTTGAGCCGTATGAGATCATCCGGAAGACGGGAAACGGAAAAGGAAAGTAAAAAATCGGGATGGCGCAGGGGACAAACGCAGCAAAAACGCCGCAGGCAAAGGGAAATGAGAAAAAAATAGCACCATTTTCAAAAAAGGGGTGACGGAATGTAAGCGCTGTCCTATCTTGTGCTTGTAAGGTGTTATCGAAAGAGCATCACTTACGCAGGGTGTATTATCACAATTCAGATAAACAAGACCTGAAAGCTCGATTTAAAGAAACAAATCCGTATGGATGTCTCCAGGCGAGAAGTATTTTTCATCGTCTGCAAGGTTTCTTTAGACTGGTTTTCAGGTCTTTTTGTCTCCTGCCGTGATGCGCTTTCGATAGCGGAAATCCACTTTGCGTAAGTCGTGCTCGTTCGCACAGAAGCCGACAGGCAAGTGGAGATAAACATGAAAAAGAGAAAAATGAATGCAATTCGACTGGCTCTTGCGGTATCGATGGTCCCCGGAGCGATGGGTGTAAGCGCAGCGGCGGCGATGCCCGTTCTTGCACAGGGCAATGACGAGGCAGTCAGCTTCCCGGAAGTCTACTCCCGGGATCTGGTCATGCCGATGACGGATGATGCAGAAATCAGCAAAAAAGTAGACGCTCTGGTCAAAACCATGACCCGCGAAGAAAAATTCGCGTTCATGGGCAGCAACGGAACAGGCAATGAGGGAAATGCCGGTGCTCTTGTGGGCTGCCCGCGTCTGGGCGTGCCGACCATCAAAATGTACGACGGTCCGGCTGGACTGCTGTATACGGAAGATACAACCAACCCGCCGCAGGAACAGATGCTCGCCGCAACATGGAGCGAAGAAATGGCCCGCCTCTACGGTGAAGTCGTTTCCAGAGAAAATCAGGCGATCGGCGGATCCATGATGCTTTCCGCGCAGCTCGACATTCAGCGTCAGCCGCAGTTCGCCTGTACAAAAGACCAGCTTGGCGAAGATTCGACGCTGCTATCCGCTCTCGCGGACGATCTGGTCGAAGGCATGACCAGCGAAGGCGGCATCGCCGTCCTGAAACATTACGGTGCGTTTGCACAGAACGCGAACCCGGGATCCAACACGAACGTAGAAGTGGATGAACAGACGCTTCATGAAACGTATCTGGCTGGATTCGAATCCGCCGTTCGCAGCGATGCGGCTATTGGCGTGATGTCTTCCTATAACAAGTACCGCAGCGGAAACGTCTTCCAACTCAGAAAACCAGTAAGGAACGCTTCATAAAGCACCCCCGCAGATCTACGGCCAATGCAGCCGTGAATCTGCGGGGGGTTGTATGTTAGATATCTTATTCTTGCAGATCAATATCTGAGAATAAGGCGTATTCGTCCAAAAAGCTAAGCGGCTTGGCCTGGGCAAAGGCGTTCAAGAAAGGCTATTGGAGAGAAGCCTGTCTGTCTGGTTTCAGAGATTTTGAGAGATCCTTTCGGCTCTTCTGAAGTACTCTCGCGCTTCTTCAGGCAGGTTCATCTTTCTGCAGACATAACACAGATTGTTCAGGGTTATGGCCAGAATACGGAGCACAGGCGGGGCGACAAATTCATCCGCAAGCTGCTGCCGGATTTCCAAAGATCTTAGAAAGCAGGTTCGTGCTTCTTCAAACTGACTGGACGCGGAACATACGATACCGAGACTTTCCAAAGAGCAGGAGAGCTTGTATAAGCCCGCCGGCTCAGGACACTGTTCGACAAGCTGCTGTCGGATTTCGACAGATTTTAAGCAAAACGCATAGGCCTCTTCCAGCTGATTCATTTCGCTGCAAAGCCGCCCCGCCTTCCGCAAAGCGGCGGCTAGAAGGTTCAGGGGAACAGGAAATGGATATGGGTTTGCGATCTCCTGCCTGAGTTTTACCGATTTTAAGAGATACTCCAGAGAAAGATTCAATTGATTCAATTCCTCATAAAGATCTCCTAAATTTTCGAAAGCGTCAGCCAGATTGAGCTGTGTTTGGGGTATTGCATGATCGTCTGCCAGTCCTTGCCGGATTTTTACAGCGTTTAGCAAATACGCTTTCGCCTCTTCCAGCTCGTTCATTTCTTTGCACACAAGACCAAGGCTTTCGAAAGCGACGGACAGATCGTACAGTCTTGCCGGCACGGAGCCATCCTTGGCGAGCTGCTGCCGGATTTCCAGAACGTTCAGGAACTGTTCTTTGGCCAGTTCGAGCTGGTTTCGATCTTTGTAAAGGTTTCCCAGGTTTTGAAAAGCGGCAGACAGATCGCGCCGTATGTGCAGCGATGGCTGCGACTCGTCAAGCTGTTTGAGAATCTCTAAAGACTTTAAGAAAAATTTCTCTGCCGTTTCCAGATTTTTCCTGTCTTTGAAAAGACATCCGAGATTTTGAAAAGCGATGGATAGATCGCGCTGTGTCTGCGGGGTTGGGTGAAGCCTGGCAAGCTGCAGGCGAATCTTCGAAGAGTTATAGAAAAAACGGTATGCCTGATCCAGCTGATGCATATTGTTGGAAAGATACCCCAGATTATCGTAAGCGATGGACAGATCTTTCAGGATTTGCGGCGTTGGCTGTGACTCGGAAAGCTGCAGCTGGATTTTCAAAGACTGAAGGAAAAAATCGTACGCATCTTTCATCTGCCACTTGTCCATGCAAAGCCATCCCATCTTTTCCAGAGAAAGGCTTAGATTTTGCTGGAGCAGCGGCGCCGAGTGGAGCTTTACGAGATGCTGATTGATTTCCAAAGCTTCTCGCAAATACTCTTCTGCTTCTTCGAGCTGGTTGAGGTCGTGACAGAGAGACCCCATTTTGTCCAGAGAAATGGAGTAATCCCGCAGCGTTCTGCTCGTTGGCTGAGACTCGGCAAGTTCCTGTCGGATTTCAAGAGCGCTTAAGAAATATCCTTGTGCCTCTTTCAGCTGATCCGCCGCCGTGCAGACAATCCCGAGCGTATCCAGCACATCGGCTAGATTTTGCAATGTGCGCAAGGAGGACTGAGCTGCGACAAGACGCTGTTCGATTTCTAGAGCGGTTAAAACATCCTCTTTCGCTTCTTCCAGGCGGTTCTGTTTAAACAGAACCCTGCCAAGACCTTTAAGCACAAAGCAATGACATTCCATATAGTAAGCGGCCTGTTTCCCCGTTAATGGATGTATTCTGGACAAATCAGCATTGCGGGAATCCAGGTCCTGACCTGTCGGAAGCTTGTCCTCGATGAACGACAGCGCTCTGGAATAGTACGTCTGCGCTTCCTCAAGCTGGAAATTTTCCTCTAGAAACGAAGCAGCGAAGGATAAGGAAATTTCGTCTTCTTTGATTTGGGCATTCTTTTTTGCCCAGTGAACGGCTTTGCTTAAATCGACGGACGTTCCGCGACCGTAGAAATAAATGGTCATCAGCTCCTGAATTGCGGGAAGATAGTTTTGTGAAGCCGCCTGCTCGATCCGATCAATCCCTTTTTCGTAATCGATTTCTACATCGATTCCCTGTGTATAGGCTAGACCGATCCTATAGAGATGGCGGGGATCTTCATCCAGAGAAGATCGCATAGCCGCACTGAGCTGGTCTTTAAGAACCGCTGAATCCATCGCATACAGGCTTGTCAATTCCGGGAAAGGTCCCTTCAGCTGTTCCAGAGAAATATCTTCCCCCTGCATTTGAACCGGAACGATCGTTTTCTTCAGTTTCCGCGCTTCTGGATACTCAATTGCCTGAACATAGTTCGGTTCCAAAACCAGGCTGGAGGTCACGGCCATGGTAAACAGGCAGCTTTTTTCCAGCGCACGATGAATATAAGCGTTAAAGTCTTCGCCAGGAGACAGAAATTCGTCATACCAGATGGCGGTGTCCGCAAACTGCGGATCCTGGTGTATGAGCTTCATCAGCTCCTGCGCCTTTTTCCGGTCCTTCTTTCTGTAGCTTAAGAAAATGTATTTAAAAAATTCGCTGCGTATTTCTTCGATTTGCTCTTTGTTCAGGAAAAATGAATCCATGAATTTTCTCAGTTTCGTTTCATAGGAGATTTCACTTGGATCCGACGAATACAGACAGAGTGCCTGAAGCGATCCGCATTTTTGATTAAAGGCGTCCGCCAGATTCTGATCGGTCAGAATCGGCAGAAACGGAATATGTCTGTCGCAGACCGTCTGAAAAACTTTGGAAAAGGCCACACAGTCCTTGAACAGAAAATTGTAAGTAATCGGGATGACGATCAGATTCATCTGGGACAGGTCGAAATCGAAGTTCTCCAGATCTTCGGGATGCTCGGGATCCGGATCATAGAAAATGATGCATTCCCCCGTCTGAAACAGATCATTGGAAAGACGATCAAAATAAAGTGCAAAATCATCGTGGTGGGCAGAGATGTAGATTTTTGGCCGATATTCGATGGCACCAGAGAAATTCTGTTCAGATTTCATAGAGCTTCCCTTTCTAGGCGGCTGTTTTCGATAACCGCTCTGGAATAGGTGCGGAGGTTGAACCGCACTTTTTCGCTTTGTCAGAACGAAGGAAGACGAGCTGCTTGCCTGAGTGTTTTTCGAGCAGTACGAGTTTAACGCCGGAAATACCATTGAACTCTATCGGTACAATACCCGTTTCGGTATAACCGTGTTTGTCGTACATGGCTTTGGGCCGTGTTCTTTTCGTTTGTATCAAGTCGAAGCTCACCACATCCATGCTCGATCGCATCCCTGGCGGTCGCTGGAGCTGGATGGGCGCCTCGAATCCATCCGGTTTTCCGCCTCTGTTCTTCTTGGGCAGTATGTATTTCTTCGTATATTTTTTCGACTGCATCGAGATCCTCTGAAACGGCTTTTCTGATGTTCATGGAGCTGCCATCGATTTCTTTTTCTGTGGGGATTATCTCTTTTGACTGTGCAGCCGATCAAGAATGGTTCAGAACGTTCTGAATTCGAAAAGAAAAGTGTTCGGTCTTAGACAAAGGGGAAGAGACGAATCTGTTCCGCATTTCGATTCCCGACAAAGGATTGAAATGAATTTCGCCCCAGCTTGGCAGCCTGAGTTCGCATTGTGATCTGTGAATGCCGCTAAGAAAAAGTTTGCTCATAATTTGGAGGCCGGAGTTTATGCACAGCCAGATTGTCACGTTTTCAAAAGGGAGAAAACATATTTCCGGCTCGCTGTAAAATAGAAGCAGAATAAGCGAGAGGAAAATATATGGCTGTTAAAGATAGAGAACCAGCAGAACGGAAAGAAACGCCTGCGGAGGAGATCCGGGAAGGAATCATGGGGTTCACCAATACGGATCGGGGCAAGGCGCGGTCTTCTTTTTCGATCGAAAAGGAGATGCGGCCAGAAGGTGCTTTTGTAAGAGAGGCGTGCGTCAATGTCCCAAGATCGGATTCCGTACATCGAAACAGGATTCATGAAACCGGCAAGGACAGCTAGGAATGCCATCCTTGCGCAAACCAGAATCTGACCTTTAAGGCTGCAAAAGAGGAATTTGCACGCAGAAATGTGAAGTTCGATGCCACGCAGAGGCGGACTTTGAAGCTTACCGATCCGAACGGCCTTTTCACCAATCTCGGTCTGCTTCTTTCCGATCAGTGTGAACATACGATTCACATGGGTGTCTTTCAGGGCGTTACCAGTGCGATCGCCAGAGATCGACGCGAGTTTGGAGGATCCCTGTGCCAGCAGATGAACGATGCGTATGCATTTCTCGATTTTTGTAACCAGACGCATTCGACCTTTGAAAAGCTGCTGCGCATTGATGTACGGGATTATCCGGAAGCTGCACTTCAAGAAGCGCTTTTGAGTCTGATCGTTCACCGCGACTATACCTTCAGTCCCAGATCCTTCATTCGCATGTACGAGGATCGAATTGAATTTCTGTCTGTTGACAGTATGATGCCAGGGATTGAGCAAAAGATATTCTGAACGGCTTTTCCATCTGCCAAAATCCAAAACTCGCCGATGTTTTTGATCAGCTTCAGCTGTCTGAGGGCTGCAAAACGGGAATGGAAAAAAATCATGGAAGCGTATCAGCCGTTTGATAAAAAGCCGTCTGTGATGACGACGAAAAAACCGTTCAAGCTCATCTTGCCAAATGTGAATTTCCAATCGTGACGATACGGAAAAGACAAAATGCCGGCAGATCAATCCGGTTTAAGTGGACGTACGTTCGTGTACGGGAAGGCAAAGGATCCGATCTCTTCGTTTTTGCCGGCTCGGGAATCCGTTTAGGCGTGGCGAAAAATGAAAAAAGAAGGAAACAGAATCCCTGTATCGATTTTGCCTGTCAAAGCCGTATTCGAAGCAGAGGTTCTGTTTTTGTGCAGAGGGGAAACGGCCTTAAAAGCGGGCGCTTTGAATCAGGCGATCCAGCCCTTTCCTATCAGGAAGAGGATTTTTCGAGTTTTTTGATTCGCGTTTGGATCTGGCTAAGCTGTTTGTCGACATTTCGCGAACGAATGAAGTGCCTTTGAGCCGCATAGATCAGGCTAAGGTTTTCCAGATTTGCGGCGAGAGTCTGAAGTGAGGGAAGTGTTTCTTTGACCGCCACATTTCTCTGATCAATTTCGACGGCCTGCTCCATACTGGCACGCGGCATCTTTGTCTTTTTTCGCCGCAGAAATTCGAGCCAGGCTGTTCAAAAAGGTCGATGCCCAGCTCAGAGTTTCGGGATTCTCGCTCTGCTTAATGCATTTTCGAGCAGTTTCGTACCCTTGTTTACAATAAGATTCGGCGGCATTGAGATGATTCTGTTTTTCGTTTAAATCCGCGAGAATTTGAATGCTGATCAAAACCGAATTACAGGTTTCGGGCGAAGAACTGGCTTCATAGCGCCGCAGATGGAGTAAAAGCGACTCCTGGTATAAATCCTGTGCCTCTTCCAGCATGTTCTGTTTCTTACGCAGATTTCCCAGATCACTCAGAACCGCAGCCAGATAAAGCAGGGGGGTGTCGGAAGGGGCAAGCTGGACAAGCGTACGAGCGGTTTCGACGGCTTTCATTCCATAATCCGACGCTTGTTTGAGCCATTCCTGATCCTCGTAATGGCTTCGAAGCTGGCTTGCAATCCGAATCAGACGCGTCAGCGACTCCGAATCTGGGAATCGATCTGCGATTTCGTTTTCTGCTTTGTACTCCAGCTCCATGGCTTTCCTCATGGACTCCACACGGTTCAGCTTGTCGTAGTAAGCGGCCAGGACGCCGAGAATCTGAGAATAAAAGTTCAGATTCTCACAGTCATTGCAAAGCTTTACAAGTTCGCGCGCCGCTGCAGCGCACACTTCGCCATAGTAGAGTGCCTGCTCAAAGTCGTGTCTGCTGGTATAAAAACGCCTCAGCTCATTGGCACTGAACGCCAGATCGTGAAGGCTGGACTGGTTTGGCTCAAGTCTGGCAGCCTGTTTTCTTGCTTCAAACGCTTTCTGACGGGCTTCGATGGTTTGTTCCATATTATTTTTTCCTCCTTGATAAATTTCGACGAGTTTATCTTGCAGACGGGCCATTGCTTTGGCACACAAAGCCTGCCGGCTGCTGGTGTCTTCAGAAAGCCTTCTACGATCGGAAGGGACATACGGTTCTGACGGATTCACTTGATGCTTTTGCCCAGCCATGCTGTCCAATAAGAAAACCAGGTCATCAAGAAGTCTCAAATCTTCCTGGAAACTTTTCTGCCCCAGGAGGCGCTCCTGAATTTTATAAGCGTTCTGAAAGTGATCAGCGGCTTTTTCGGGCTGACTGTCGCTTCGATAGAGATTGCCTGTCTGTTCTTCGAGAAGTCCCAGGAGGGACAGAAGCTCCCCTTCAGGATTTGGCATTTTGTCTTGGATGAGCTGGATCGCTTCTTTACAGCAGCGCACAGAGTAGCTTATCTCTTCACAACGGACAGGAATGGTCCCCAGCAGACTGAGAAAAAATATGGAATATTGAACAGACAGCAGGGAAGCGTCGGTACGGTTCAGTTTTCTGGCGAGCTTAAGACCTTCTTTGGCATATTCTCTTGCCTGACTGGATTTTGCTTGAATCAGACTGATTTCTGCCAGTTCCCTGAGGCACTTTAGAAGCTGGCTCCAGGCTTCGGATCGGTCTTCTACCAGTTCAAGCTCACGCGCAGTCTGTGTCGCCTGCCATCCTATCTGTTCGGCTTCTTTTCCCATGCCCTGTACTTTGAAAAGTCTGGAAGTGCTTAAAAGAGCATTCAGACGAGCGGTCAGTGTCCTCTGCGTTCTGGCAAGAAGGATTCCTTTCTCGCTGGCTTGCAGAGCCTCCTCGCTGCACACCTGTGCCTCCAGCCAGTCGTGATCCTGTTCAAAAAGTTCTTCCTGCAAAAGCACAACGCGGGTCAGTTGGGAGAGGGTCTCGCCGTTTTCGAGACGGCGGACAGTCTGCCAGGCTATTTGTACCGCCTGGCGTGCATAGGTTCTGGCTTCTGCTCTGCGGTTTTCATGCAGAGATACCTGAGCCATCCCCTCGAGAGCCATCATCAGATCGCTTAAAATTTCTGGCATGTCAATATCCTTTGCCATACGCGCGCAGATCTCGATGGCACGCTGGAAACATTTGGCTGCTGAAGAAGACCGATTCAGTTTCCTGTATAGATTTCCCATATGAAGCAGAGAATGGGAAAGACTCTGCAGCGCCGGTCTGGCGGGAAGGTCATAGACAAGATCGTAATTCATCTGAAGAGCGCGTTTATAGTTTGCCTCTGCCTGCTCTAGATCGTCTTTTTCCAGATCGATGTCGCCGAGCAGATTGAGCAGCGCGGCTTCAAGAGAAATCCAGTCTGTTTTCTGGCGTTCATAAGAGCGGGGCATAGCCTTCTGACCATGATGAAGTGCATTCTTTTCCCGATGAAGAATATGGAGTGCGTCAAGGATGTATTCTTTCGCCTGATCAAACTGACGGTTTTTGAAGGAAAGCTCTGCGCATTTCTGGAAGGCTTCTTCACAGGGATCAAGGGCAGCCAGCCTCTTTGTCCAGAAGATCGCCTCAGGTAAATTGCTCGGAAGACCCAGGCCTTCTTCATAGATGGCGATCAGTTTGCGTATCGCCCGCAATTCATCACGCTGGGCAGCACGCTCAATCATACGCACGCCTTTTTCATAATTGATTTCGACATCGATGCCGTTCAGATACGCCAGACCGAGGCAATAGAGGCGCTTTGCATCCAGGTCTTCGATCTTGCCCATCAGGGAAGACAGCGGCGGATAAAGCGCTGCTCGATTCATTTCATAAACGGGAGGAAGCTGAGGAAATGCGTCCTTAAGACATTTCAAATCGAGCGGATCGCCAGAAACTAGAACAGGAAGGATTGCTTTGTTCAGGCTCTGTGCGAACGGGTATTCAATTTGCTGGATATAGTTTTTCTCGCAGACCATATGGGAAGTCATCGCCATCACAAACTGGTCGCTTTTCTCTATTCGATTTTGAATGGAGGCATTGAAATCTTCTCCGGGTGTGAGGAATTCGTCATACCAGATGGCTGTATCGACCAGTCTTTCGTTTTCATGAATAACCTGCATGAGCGCCTGCGCGTGTTTCCGATCTTTTTTTCGATAGCTAAGAAAAATGCAGTGCGAAAAAGTCTGTCGGATTTCCTGGATTTCCTGTTCTGCTGGAAACAGAGCTTCCAGATAGTTCTGCAGCTTTTTCGTATACAGAATTCCCGTGTCATTCTGGCTGTGGGGACAAAGTGCCTGAAGATTCCCGCACTTTTCATTGAACAGACTGGCAAGCGATGCATCAGTAAGAAGAGGAAGAAGAGGAATATGTTTCTTTTGTGCAGTGTGAAAAACCGTAGAGAAAGCAAGGTTTTCTTCCGTCAGGAAACGCCAGGTCGCAGGAATGACGATCAGATTCATCTGCGTCAGGTCAAAAACAAAGTTCTCTGCATCCCTGGATGGTCCGGATCCGAATCAAAGTAGATGGTGCATTTCAGCAGACGAAAAAGATCCTGCACGATTTCTTCAAAACAGGCGGGGAAGTCCGCGGGATGCGTTGTGAAATAGATTTTTGGATAGGAATGGATGAATCTGTGACAAGAAAGTTGACTCTCGATTTCATTACGGTGCCCCCTTTAGACCTGCGCAGACAATCCTGGTTCGAATGGAAAGAAGACAATGTACGAGAAGGGGGGCCTAACTGAATTTTACGAGAGGAAATCGGAAGAAAATTTGGCTTGAGAATCCGTATAACCGGTCGATCTTTAAGTACAAATCCAGCCTTTTCAGACCGTACAGGAAGAAATGCGGAAGACAGGATGGTGCCGCCATGCAGAGAATTCCGTATCCGGGCAGCCTGTGAAAGGCTGCATGCAGAGGGGCTTATGGACTGGTGATCGCTGAGCCGGGGAATGGAAAACGGATCCGGTTCTGGAAGCAGAAGATGGTTTTCTGGAATCCTGTCTTTTTCGAATCTTTGTCTGCGGCACCCCGGCACTCCGATCCTGCTTTCCAGGCTTCTTTCTTCTGGATTCGGGGGACGAGGGCTGCCGCCGGGAAGGCGAATTGGAAAAAGGGATAAGGACAGATATAATTGAAATCAACCGCAGACCCCTGTCTGATTTATCCCTGCTTCTGCAGACGGGTAAAATAATTTCCTGTCGGAATGCGAATTTTCACTCTCCTGCTGGAAATTCGGGTGCAGGGAAAACCGGGACTTCTGCGATCAACGAATGAAGTCGCTGCCCTTACGACATGCAGAGACTGGCGAATTGAGGCGTGACGGATATGAAACCAGTAAAAATTTCTGATCTTTACAGCTTTTCCTTTTACGGATCGCTCAAAACCAAAGGCAAGAACGTTGTCTTCATGCGGGCGGTTCTTGATGAGAAAACCAATACGTATCGCAAGGATCTGATGCTGTGCAAAGGAACGAAAATCCAGCAGCTGACCAGCGGCCGGGACGTGAGCTCCTTTGTCTTTGAGGATGCGAGAACGATCTGGTTTTTCCAGAAGGAACCGGAAAGCAAAAAAAGCCGGCTGTACTCCCTGTCTTTGAAAGGCGGCGAAGCTCTGCCGCAAAGGGAATTTGATTTTCCGCTTCTTTCGCTGATCGGTTTTGCCGGAAAGGATATTCTGCTTTTTCTCGCTCAGTTTGATCTCAACGATCTCGATCCCATTAAGGGAGGCAACGTTGAGGTTTTGACCGAGTCGCCCTGGCAGGAAAACGGATCGGGCTTTACGTCCGGCAAGCGCCAGCTGATCTACGCCTATAATACGAAAACCGGCGAACTGTACGATCCAGCGGGTGAAAATCTCAAAATTTCCGCGATGACGATTTACGAGGAAAAGCTGTATTTTTCCGCAGCGCCCTGCGGCGTACTCCCCGCATTTTTCCAGGATGAGATTTTCGAATACGATCCGAAAACGCGCCTGCTTGTATCTCTGGCCAGAACGAATCTGAGCATCAGTTCGCTTAACGGCATGAAGGACCGCCTGTATTTGTTTGGAACCGACGGAAAAGCGTACGGGCTCAATGAAAACCCGGATCTTTACGCGCTCGATCTGCATACGCGCGTTCTGGAAAAAGTCATGGACTTTGACGAGAGCGTCGGCAATTCTGTCACCACGGACTGTGCAGCGCTTGGCGGCAACTGGATCTGCGAAGATCAGGACCGCCTGTTCATGAGCGCGACGATCGTCAGCCACAACAATCTGTTCTGCTTTGAAGACGGCAGTCTGCATCAGGTTCTCGAATGGCCCGGCACAATTCACGCCTTTGGCTTTTCGCAGGGAAGAACGTACTTCATCGGGGCAAAACCCGGCGGTCTGCAGGAGCTCTTCATGATGGAAGAGGGCGATGTGGTGCAGATCTCCGATTTCCAGCACGCGCTGAAGGACAAATACGTCGCAGCCGCCCGTCCGGTGTTTTATACCGGCTATGAAAGCAGCGCCCAGCTGGGCTGGGTCCTCTATCCATATGACTTTTCAGCAGATCGAAAATACCCCGCGATTCTCGATATTCACGGAGGACCTAAAGCGGTGTATGGAACGGTTTTCTTCCATGAAATGCAGGTGTGGGCATCGCGCGGCTATTTCGTCTTCTTCTGCAACCCGTTTGGAAGCGATGGTCAGGGAAACGCCTATGCCGATCTGCGCGGTAAATACGGAACGATCGATTATGAAAATCTGATGACTTTCACCGATGCGGTACTGGATGCCGTCCCGCAGATCGATCCGGCTCGTCTTGGCGTGACGGGCGGAAGCTACGGCGGTTTTATGACCAACTGGATTATCACGCATACAGACCGGTTTGCGGCAGCAGCCACGCAGCGTTCCATTGCCAGCTGGATTTCGTTCTGGTCGACCAGCGACATCGGTCCGTTCTTTACCGAAGATCAGATCGGGGCAGGTCTCGATCAGGCCGACGTGCTTTGGGATCATTCGCCGATGAAATACATCGCCGGCGCCAAAACGCCGACGCTCGTTCTTCATTCGGATGAGGATTATCGCTGCCCGCTTGAACAGGGCTATCAGATCTTCAATGGTCTGCTCCATCAGGGCGTACCGGCCCGCATGGTTGTTTTTCATCAGGAAAATCATGAACTGTCCCGCTCCGGCAAAGGGAATAACCGGATTCGCCGGCTGGAAGAAATTACCCGCTGGATGGACAGCTACTTAAAAGGAAATACTGAATATGAAGCCAAACTTTAAACGCAAGGAACGCCGTACCCCGGATCGCCGCTTATACGCGCCGGTCAGCGGACGGACGATTCCGCTGAATCTCGTTTCGGATCCGGTGTATGCGGCCAGAATGTATGGCGAAGGCATTGCGCTTGAACCGGCCGAAGACCTGATCTGTGCCCCCAGTGCGGGAACGCTGTGCCTGATTTCCAGTTCCTGCCACGCCTTCGGTCTGGAAACCGAGGCGGGGGAAAAAGTCTATGTACATGTCGGATTTGGAACGTCCGAACTGCGCGGGAAAGGCTTTGAAGTTCTCGCCAGCGAAGGGTCCAAAGTTAAATGCGGACAGCCGATTCTGCGCCTGGACCGCAAGTTTTTCGAAATGCGCGGTACGGATCTGACGACGCTGATGGTAATTCCCGCCTCTCGAATCGGAGACTATAAGATCATGGAATCCGACAGCGCCCAGGCCGGAAAGACTCCGTTGATGGAACGCAAAGCCTGAACGGGAATCACCCGCAAAATCCGCTTTTGTGTGACTTCGGCCCATTTTTACCTTCAGAAACTGACGCTTCAGCCGCTTGCGGGAAAACTGCAGCGGCTTTTTTGATGCCGCAAAGCCCGCAGGTGGCAAAAACGTAGGCAAAACACCCGGAACCCGCGTGAAAATCTGAAAGCGCATGCAAAATCTGCATTGCTTTACAGAATGCCAAAAGCTTGTATAATGAGCACGGGAACTACCAGAAAAACGGAAAAGTAAGGCATTTTTCAGCTTTATTTGATCTGCGCGTTCCAATGACGAGCACACTTTGCAGGGAAGGGGTCCAGTCAGCGCCTTCCCCTTTATCGTCTATTCAGGCCTCTGGAAAAAGACAGTCCGTTTCGCATCTGTCCCGAGCCGTTCCAGAGGAAATAACGGAAGATTTTGGCCGAGTTTTCACCCAGAAAGGGCGGACGTCAAAACGTGAAAAACGAATTCTGATTCCGCCTGTGCCAAAATCGGATTAGAAAATCTATGGTACTGGGGACTTCATTCAAGACCCCGCCTTATGCTCTGCCCGCAAGGAAGAACAGGAAAGATTCTTTTCTTGAGCGGAGATCATGCGTTGTGATCTATAAAAATTGAACATCACCCGCGCCTTGCGGGATTCCATAGCGGGCCTGAACGGTTTGCGTACAGCCCGCATCGTCAGTAAGAAAAAGGGGGAGACGCTGCATGGAAGAAGTGATCAAGATCAGAGGAAACCGTCGCCTGAACGGCACTGTGCGGATTTCCGGAAGCAAGAATGCAACAGTGGCTCTGATTCCTGCAGCCATTTTAGGAAATGAGACCGTAACGATCTGCGGTGTACCGCAGATTTCCGATGTCGACGCGCTCGTCGAACTACTTCGCGAGCTCGGTGTCAAGGTAACCCAGCCCGATGAAGAAACGCTCGTGATCGATCCGTCCGGAATGGAAGATCGCCCGCTCGTTTCCGATGCGGTAACCAAGCTGCGCGCATCCTACTACTTCATGGGCGCACTGCTCGGCAAATACGGCAAGGTTCTGATCCGCATGCCTGGCGGGTGCTATCTGGGACCGCGCCCGATCGACCAGCACCTCAAAGGCTTTGAAGCGCTGGGAGCAACCGTTTCGTATCCGGAAGGAAACGGAGATTACACCCTGATTGAAGCACCGGAAGGCGGACTGCAGGGAACGACAATCTTCCTGGACATCGCCTCGGTCGGTGCGACGATCAACATTATGATGGCTGCCGTTTTCGCCAACGGCCGCACCATCATTAAAAACGCGGCGCAGGAACCGGAAATTATCGATGTGGCCAACCTGCTCAACCGCATGGGTGCCCGGATCCACGGAACCGGAACCAATACCCTGACCATTGACGGCGTCAGCGAACTGCACGGATGCATTCACGAAATCATCCCGGACCGCATTGAAGCCGCTACGTATATTCTGATCGCATGTGCCGTTGCCGATGACATGTGGATTACCAACATCATTCCGCGGCATCTCGAAGCCATTACCCTCAAGCTGAAGGAAATGGGCATCAACATGGAGATTCTTACCGACTCGATCCATGTCTTTGACAATTCGCCGGAACAGAAAATCCGTCCGGCGGACATTACTACCAAGCCGTACCCCGGCTTTGCGACCGACGTACAGCAGCCGTTTACAGCGCTGCTTACGCAGGCTGCCGGCACGTCCACAGTAACCGAAGAGATTTACGTGGAACGCTTCGGTCACCTGGCGGAGCTGAACCGCATGGGCGCAAACACGGAGAAGGAAGGCGCGACCGGCATTATTCACGGTCCGACCCCTCTCCATGGTGCGAGCGTCACCGCAACCGATCTGCGCTGCGGCGCTGCGCTCGTTCTTGCCGGCCTGATGGCGGACGGGGAAACTGAAATTCATGAAATCAAGCATATCGATCGAGGATACGATGACCTCGATGGAAAGCTCAAAGCATTAGGCGCTGATATTCGCCGCGAGATGGTCTAGACAGACCATCTTTTTTTCGGAAGCCTTCGGAAACTGCGCGCAAATCTGTAATAATAAGATATTGTGCAGACCATCCCGGCTTGAAAGGGCAAGGCACCTTGTTCCTGTCGCCCGAACGCCTGCCCATACCCTGGATAAGGCCTTACAGGCTGCATGAGCAAACCCTGCGAACAGAAGGAGGAGACCATGGTAAAGATTGCGATTCTTGAACATGAAAAGGAAACCAAGGACATTGCCTTTTTTCTGGCGGGTCTGTTTTCCGAAGTCGACTGGACGTTTCGTCACTTTTATAAAGCTTCGGCGCTGGCCAAAGCAACGCGGGAAGAGTCGTATCAGATTTTCTTCTTTGACGAAATGTTCGATACGCCCCGTTTTGATTCGTTTTTCGTCCATGACAACCCTTCGGCTCTGTTCGTTTTTCTCTGTCAGAATCCCCAGGCTAAACGCGAAAAGGAAAGCCGGAACCGTGTCCTCTATTTGTCCAAGGACCATTTAAACGATGATCTGCAGCTGTATTCTTCCATCCTTATGGCGCAGGCGGCTCAGAAGGAAGCCAGCTATCCCCTCGTGTACCAGGGAGCTCGGATTGATATTCCGGTAGACGATATTTATTACTTGGAAAAAATTGGAAAAAATGTTCATTTCCATACCCGCAAGGGTGAATTCCATCGCCGTCTCAATCTCGCGGATCTCGACGAAACGTTTTCCAAGTACGGTTTTTTGCGCGTACATATTTCCTATCTGGTCAACGGAAAATATCTGACCGGCATTTATAAGGACGAAGTGGAACTGAATCACTCCATGCACGTGCCGCTCTCCCGGGCGCAGAAGAAAAAGCTTGGACTGACTGTACGTCAGCCGTCCCATACCGTACCCGCCGCCCATGCGCCGGCATCGATTCGAGCCAGGGAATCGGCGGCATAACCCTCGATTCATTTTCAAATGGACGATTTCTTTTCGCAGGTATACTATGCGTCAAACGAGCTTCCTGGAAGGATCAGGGTTCCATGACCGGTATACGTCATATCCGGACTTCCATAATTGTCCAGGTTTTCTCCCCGTTCTTGCCATCCCGCAGGCTTGTCCACCCAGTCAGGCGTGCATGGTCATACACATTGCTGGTATGAATCTGGTAATACGACCAGTTGGCTCTGACTTGCGAATGCGCCATCAGAGCGTCCGTGACTTTGTATTCGCTCGTGCCGATCGAGCGTCGAAATGGCATTGGCGTCTTTGATACTATCGAGCGACTTGAGCCTATTGAGCAGATTTGTCGCATCGTGTTCGTTACCGAAATGCGTGTATTTCGTCTGTGAAGTCAGAATGTACACCGCTTCGGTTTCGCCGCGCGAAGCAAAAAAGCCTTTCGATCCTTCTGCATGCTTGTGCGTCGTCAGCGCTTTAGGCAAATGGAATTCCTCTTTTGTCTGCACAGCCGGCTCTTAGCCTGCAATCTGGTCTGCCCAGGCGCAGGCGGCGGGAATCGTGGCGTGCCGGGCGGATTTGCGGCTGCTGGGTCTGTGCCATCCGGTGCTTCTGTGCTGTCCATTCCATAAACGGAGCAGAGAGCGACAGGCATAAAAAGCGAGAAGAGCACAGACAGAAGATTTCTGCCTGTCCGAAGATCCAGATCCTGAAAACAGAAGGAAGCAGCCCTCCGGTAAGAGACTGCGAGATCGATCCAGGTCTTTTGAAGGAAGACATACCGGAGGAATGTCCTCCTTTAGCACGCATAAGCCTTTTTACCAATCGGTTTCAGGCATGAAAAAAGCCGGATGTTCTGCAGCGGGGCAGAAATCCGGCTTTCAATTTTTTCTAATGCTGAAAATGCGTTCGCTTATTCCGACAGGGAAGGTTTGTCCGCAGAAGCGGTTTCGATAGCCGCATCCGCTGTCACGGTGCGGGAAGGACGGCCCTGAATTCTTCCGGTTTCCTTAAGCTGTTTTACCCAGCCTAAGCAGATCATGGCGCAGCCAAGGGGGAAGAAAACCATGTCCCGAAAGAACAGGCAGGACAGAAAGAAGATTACCGACATGACGTAATACGCGTGGTAGGCTTTTAAGTCTTTGAGGTTCATAATCCATCTCCATTCGTAAAGATATGAATACAGGCGCATTGGTACGATTTCCAGACGGACGTTCTGTGCGGAAATCTGTGCTCTTTTATTCTAACAAGCTTGTTCATCGGCGCCAATACCTTCCGGGACGGACGGCCCGGAAGCTTAAGCGGGGGGGTGATTTATAAAGAGACGGATACGTCCTTCGCGTCCGCAAACGCGTCGAGAGAAACGGGCATGAAAAATCCGTTGTCCAGAACGTAGAGTTCTTTTAATCCGGCTGCTCTGGCCAGATCCAGGCAGAGAGGCATCGACTGGTCGAGCGCCTGTTTATTGTGGCAGTCCGTATTGATACAGAAGTGCGCACCTTTTTCGACCATTCGCGAAAAGAGAACTGGATGCGGGTAGGGAAGGCTTCGATAGCCGCGGGAAATAGCGCCGGTATTCATTTCAAAAATCACGTCTTTTTTAATGCCGGCTTCGACGGCTTTCATGGCCATGTCGAGTATCGTTTCATCGTCAAAGGCAAAGTAGCGTTCATCTTCGTTGTATTTCGAAAGCAGATCGATGTGACCGACGATGTCGATCGGACGCGACTGGATCATTTCCTGAACGCTCTGATAATACGCCTGAGCCAGAGCGTAAATATTTCCGCCAAAGCCTTCGTTCAGCAGGCAATCAAACGTTTCACGGCTTTCATCGATCGCTATGGACTGACCGGCAAGAGAAGAAGAATCTTCTTTCTTTTCGGTTTCTGGGATGCTCACGTAGTGAACGCTGCCGATGATGTAGTCAAACCAGGAAGGCGTTACCGCATTTTCGAAATAGTCTTCGCTGATGACCAGATCCGTCATGGAATCGAGCTCAATGCCGCAGTACAGATCGATCTGTTCTTCGTACTTTTCTTTTACGGCCTCAAAGTCTTTGAGGTAGTGTTCCATACCGTTCGCGTCCATCGATCCAGAGTCGAGCGGATGGTTGGGGGAATGACCGGAAAAGCCGAGAACGGTAAAGCCTCTGGCAATAGCTTCTTCGGTCATGGCCATGAGGGAGTCTTTTCCGTCATCGTATTGCGTATGGGTGTGCAGGTTCTGGCGTACGGGTGTTTTCATAATCCTTTTTCCTCCTTGCGGGGCGTGTCTGATGGGTTTTGCGGGCTGCGTTCAGTCTGATTTTCCGTAGGGTCTTGCCGAATGATCGGACGGACTATTCTGACGCGATCAGCTGGTCTAGCCGCTCCTTGCAGCCCTGCTCGATTTGCGAAAAGGCCTTTTCAAAGCTGCGCGTATACCAGGGATCGGCAATCTGACCGTGTTCAAGAAGCGGTTCGATAAACAAGGGAAGCTTCGAGGAATGCACAAGCCGTTCGAGAAGGTATTCGTTTTCTTCATCCATGTAGTAAATGTGATCGTAGTTCGAAAGCTGATCGGCCCTCAGACGCCACGCGTAATGTTCACCAAAGGGAATATGGTGCTTTCTTAATACGGCGGCTGCGGGCGGGTAAATCGAATTGCCGGTTTCTTCGGAGGAGAGGGCGGCGCTGTCGATTTCAAAATCGTTTAAAAGACCTTTCTGAGAAACGAGGTCCTTGAAAATCCACTCGGCCATAACCGAGCGGCAGATGTTGCCATGGCAGACAAAGAGAATACGAATCATGATGCTGCTCCTTTCAGATACCGCTTTCATCCGGAAAAAGCCGGAGGAGAGGACGGGATCGCACAATTGCGAGGCTCGACAGGAAACCTGTTAAGGATTGTCGATTTGATTGAATTGCTTGCTATAATGATAAAGAATGTGGTTTCACAGTAAATAAGAAAGAGGAAAACCTATGAAATTACTCGCAACTGACTACGACGGCACCCTGAAATTTGGCGGATCGGTGCTGCCGGCTGATTTCGATGCGATCCACCGCTGGCGCGACGCTGGCAATCTGTTTGTCATCGTGACTGGCCGCTCGATGGAATCCATTTCCGGCGAAACGGAAGAATTTAAGATTCCTGTTGATTATTATGTAACAAATAACGGAGGAATGGCTTTCGACAAAGACGGAAACGCACTGCTTTCCTCCACGCTCGACACCATTACCGCAATTGACCTGATGTTCGCTTCCCATGAGCATCCGGATGTGGTGAGCTACGTGGTCAACGACGGCGTCAAGCGCTACAAAGTCGACGTACATCCAAACCTGGAAGATCATCGCTATCCCAAGCTCAAGCAGGAACTGCCGGAGGAAAAAGTCATGGATATCGGCAACTTCGCGCAGATCGTCTTCTCCTGCGTAACGCCGGAAAGCGCCATGGATCTGGCCGACCAGATCAACCATTTCTTTGGGGAAATCGTTGTCGCCTATAACAATAATTTCGTCGTTGACGTCGTACCCAAAGGCACATCCAAAGCCACCGGCCTTGAATTCATCTGCGCGTATGTCGGCGCGGACGACGACGACATTTACGCGATTGGAGATTCCTACAACGACATCCCGATGCTTTCGGGCGTAGACCATTCCGCAGCCGTAGCCGCGGCTCCGGCAGAAGTGCAGGACAACGCCAGACAGATTGTGGCAACTGTGGGCGAATTTATTGATGACGCTTTGACAAAATAGAACAATAAGACTAACTTAAAAAACCTCTTCGTACGAAGAGGTTTTCCTGAATTAGGAAGAAAAAGGGGGGGATCTAGATGAACCTGGGAGATGTCGGACTGATTCTTCGCCTTCTTCTCGACATCTGCGTAATGTGGACACTCATTTACGCATGCATTCGTATCATTCGAAACAACAGCCGTACCGTACAGATTGTCAAAGGCATTCTGGCGCTGCTGCTGTTTCAGTTTCTCGTCACCGTTCTCCAGCTGAAAACCGTATCCACCCTGCTGGATATCGTTCTGCGCTGGGGCATGATCGTTGTTCTGATTGTTCTGCAGCCGGAAATTCGTTCCATGCTGGAAAAAGTCGGAACGACCAATACCGCGTATAAACCGAATCTTTCCGCCAGCCGCATGAACCATCTGGTGGATCAGCTCGTCACCGCTGTCGCGGACATGTCCAAAACGAAAACCGGCGCGCTTATTTCGCTCCAGATGGCGCAGTCCATGGAAGATTACGCCAAAACGGGCATCTCGCTCGATTCCGATGTGACCAGCGAACTGATCGAAACGATTTTCCAGTACGGTACGCCGATGCATGACGGCGCCATGATCATCGACGGCGATAAAGCCATCTGCGCTGCCGCCTATTTCCCCTCGACTGCGCAGGAACTCCCGTCCAAATACGGAGCCAGACACCGCGCTGCCGTCGGCATTTCGGAAGTGACCGATTCCATTACGCTGGTCGTTTCGGAAGAAACCGGAAACATTTCCGTAGCGCAGAAAGGTGTGCTGACGCAATACACGCCGGAAAGTCTGCGCCGCTATCTGACCAAGCGTCTGGTCAAGGAAGATACCCAGCGCTCTTCCATGTTCCAGCCGATGATCGAATCCGCTAAAAATTTCTCGAATTCTCTTGGCAAGTCTTTGCGGGACGAACGCTCGGATGAGCCGGTGAACAAGTACATCGTTCCCCGCGAGAAACGGGATAAAAAAGACGATCGTGTCAAACCGCTCGAAGTCGTCAGCACCCTGAGTGCCGCACCCGCAAGCGAGCCGAAAAACAGCAGTGAAGGAGGCAACGGCAATGGATGAGAAAAAGCCAGGGTCCGTTCAGCGCTTTCTGGAACGGCTGACCCGTATTTTATCGGCTGCGACGTCACGGATCTCCCGTCTTTTTGACCGGATCATTTACAGCGAAAAACGCAGTCTGGCCATTTCCGGCGTAATCGCCATTATCGTCTGCCTGGTCATCAACTATCAGGATCTGTCCTACCATCTGTTCCGATCGGATGCGCTCACGCTCAATCTGACCGCGGTTCCAGTCGAAGTTCTTGTGGATGAAAACAGCTATGAAGTTTCCGGCGTCCCGTCGACCGCGGATATTACCGTCGTCGGCGACAGCGCGGACATTCAGCTTGTCCGTACGCAAAACTCCGCTTCGATCACCGCGGATCTGCGCAACGCCGGCGAAGGATCCAATACCGTCGCCCTGACCGCTTCCGGTCTGCCGACCGGTCTGGACGTTACCGTCAATCCGGAAACCGTCAACGCGGTACTTTCCCGCAAATATACGAAAACGTATTTCATTTCCGCCGATCTGATCGTCGGAGCCGGCCAGTCGATCAACGCCTATCAGAAACCGAGCCTTTCGACGCGTTCGGTAACGATCAAGGCCACCCGCGACAAGCTCAACTCCATTCGCTTCGTTCGTGCGATTGTCGACACATCCGGCTATGAAGGCTCCTTCCAGGCCAAAGTCCCGCTCGTCGCCTACGACAGTTCCGGCAAGCAGGTCAACGTATCGATCACGCCATCGACCGTTACGGCCGATGTCCGCTTAGTCAGCGACGGCAGTCCCGACGGGGAAACCGCCGGACCGGATGCCGCTGATAAAAAGGCAAGCGACAGTTCCAGTACGGATTCGTCCAAGGCGGCAGACAATACAATGCCTTCTAATCCGCTGAAGTAGAAAAAATTCGCAAATACAGGAGGTCAAATCGTCCTGTACATGGAATAAACCGCAAACAGGATCTGCCTTGCACAGATCCTGTTTTTTTTTGTGATTTTAAATACGTTGATCGGTACAATAAAATAGATTTGGAACTGCCCGGATTTCACCGTACATGCACAAAAAACGAGGACAGTCCAAAAAGAGAACACCCGGGAGCGGCTGCTTTTCTTGCCTGCCGGGATCAGCCCAAAGCAGCCAGAACGCTTTGCTGCTCCTGAAAAACAAAGAACGAAACGAGCCGGCTTCCCCTTTGATTCAGGCGGCTCGCAAAAGCATATACAGAACAATCTATAGAAAAGAATGGAGACGATCTGCCATGGGAAAATACTTTGGAACCGACGGCGTGCGCGGGCGCGCCAATGAAGAGCTCACGCTCGATCAGTCGGTAAGAATCGGCCAGTGGCTTGGCTGGTATTATTCGCAAAATAAAAAGCACGCCAAAATTCTGATCGGACGCGATACGCGTCTTTCCGGATCGATGTTTGAACTCGGTCTGGCTGCCGGTGCTGTGAGTACGGGCGCGGATGTGTATCTGCTTGGCATATGCCCGACACCAGCCGTATCCTACCTGGTCCGTCACGAAGATTTCGATGCCGGCCTGATGGTTTCGGCTTCGCACAATCCGTATTACGACAATGGAATTAAAGTGTTCAATCACGAAGGCATCAAAATGGATGAGGACATCCTGCTGGCCATTGAAGACTATATGGACGGAAAAAGCGAAGTGCCGCTGGCGACCGGAGACGGCGTCGGCGAATACTTCAGCTGGCATCAGGGACTGGAACTTTACATGTCCAACCTGAAAAAGACCGTTCCAGTTGATCTGACCGGCCTGCACATCGCGGTGGATCTGGCCAACGGTTCCGCCTGCGCGACTGCAGTCGAAACGCTCGACGGCCTCGGCGCCCAGGTGGATGCGATTAACAACTCGCCAAACGGAGTCAACATCAACTACCGCTGCGGATCGACCCATCCGGAAGGTCTGCAGGAGTACGTGGTGGAAAACGAATGTGACCTCGGTCTGGCGTTTGACGGCGATGCCGATCGCCTGATCGCGGTGGACTCCGATGGAAATCTGATCAACGGGGATTACCTTCTTTATATTCTGGGTCATTCCATGCGCAAACGCGGCGAACTCAAAGACAATATGGTTGTAACGACCGTCATGGCCAACCTTGGCCTGTACAAAGCGTTCCAGCGGGATGCGTTTGATTTTGTACAGACTCCGGTCGGCGATAAATATGTCTATGAGGAGATGAGCCGCAACGACTACCGTCTTGGCGGCGAACAGTCCGGACACATTATTTTTTACGGCGATGAAGTGACCGGCGACGGCCTGCTGACCGCGCTGAAACTGCTCCAGACCATTCAGGAGGAAAAAGCCACCATTCAGGAACTTTCCAAAGGCCTTTCCATTTATCCGCAGCTGCTGGAAAACGTAACGGTCAAGGACAAGACGATCGTCCTGAACGACGTCGATATCCAGGAACGCATTCATCAGGCGGAAGAAGGTCTCGGCGACAACGGCCGCATTCTGGTTCGCCCAAGCGGCACCGAACCGCTTATTCGCGTCATGGTCGAAGCTCCGACGCAGGTAGAGTGCGAGACGTACGTCCATATGGTGACGGATCTGATCATCGAAAAAGGCTACGCCGTCCAGTAACCCGAAAATACAGACGCTTTAATTCTGGATTTATTTCGATTTGCGAATCTGAATAGAGATTTCAAATCCGTAAAACTCTTGTAAAAAAAGAAGACGCCCAAAGCGCCTTACGTTCTCATGTTGAATACGCATGCTGGAAAGGAGGGACGTTTTGCATGGAACAGCCATGCCAAACGGCAAAACCATGAAACGAGTAATCAATATTGTCGAAGACGAGAAGGATATTAATAATCTTGTCGCTCAGTACCTTATGAAAGAGGACTACGAAGTCCATTCCTACTACACCTACGAAGAAGCCAGCGCGCACGCCAAGGATGAAGACGTGCATCTGTGGATTCTCGACATCATGCTCGATGACAAATCCGGCTTCGATCTGCTTGAGGAAATCCGCCAGACCAATCCGGATACGCCGATTATTTTCATGTCCGCACGGGATAAGGAATTCGACCGCATTATCGGACTGGAAAAAGGATGCGACGACTACATCACCAAGCCGTTCTCTCCGAAGGAACTCGTTCTTCGCGTCAACAATCTGATCCGCCGCGCCTACAAGGATTCCAACAACCGCATTTTCATCGACGGCTACGAACTCGATGAAGAACAGCGCAAAGTGTATTCCGATCAGGAAGAAATCGAACTGACCACGAAGGAGTTCGACCTGCTCATGATGTTCATCAAGAACAAGGGCATCGCCTTCTCGCGCGAAAAAATCCTGGAAAACGTCTGGGATGAAAACTACTTCGGAAGCGATCGCGTTGTCGATGACACCCTGCGTCGTCTGCGCAAGAAACTGCCGAAGCTCAACATTCATACGATTTACGGGTACGGATACCGTTTAGGCTAGCCGATGAAAAAATTTTTTCAGGGAAAATTTCGCAAGCTGTCCCTCACCCAGCAGGTGATGGTTCTGATTTTGATGATGATCGTTTTCCTCGTGCTGTTTTTCTTGTTTTTCCTTTCCGACAGCGTGAGCAACGCGATCAACCGGCAGATGTATGATCTGCTTGAAGCCCGACAGGAACCGATCGTTCAGGCGGTTGTCAACGGCAAGAGCACCAGCAACGACCAGGAACTGTTCAACTTCCTGTCCGCCGATCCCAACATCCGCACGGCCATCGTTACGCCGAATAACTCGGTGATCATTTCCAAGGACGACGATCCGGCCAGTCAGGAATTTCTGAGCAGTCTTACGCCGAAAATACACGAACTGCTGCGCGCGCATGTGCCCGCCGCTGCGCTTGAGACGGAGTCCGACGGCAATTCGCCTTCTGTCCGGGCCAATGCGAGCGTGCTCGTCCGGCAGGGAATCGAAAAAAATCATGACCGGCTTTACTATTATCGGTTAGAGCGGGTCGATACGAACGGTTCGCCAACGATTGTCGTGTCGTTCATGAACGATACGTACGCGGGCGAAATGCGCTCCTCGCTGATGGATTCCACCATTTACATCACCGTTCTGGTGTTCTTCCTGATGCTTATGGTGCTTCTGTTCTGGGTGTTCTCGATTATTCATCCGCTCAACCAGATCAAGTCCTACATCACGCAGATCAAGGAAGGCAAGGATGTCGATCTGTATATCAACCGCGATGACGAGATCGGCGATGTAGCCAAGGAACTGCGTGCGCTGACCGAAGAGCTGGCCAAGCAGCAGAAGTCCAAGGAAGAAATGATTCACAACATTTCGCACGACTTAAAGACGCCGATCGCAACGATCAAGTCGTATTCCGAATCCATCAAGGACGGCATTTATCCCTACGGCGACCTGGAAGGCAGCGTTGACGTCATCCTCGATAACGCCAACCGCCTCGAGCAGAAAGTCCATTCGCTGCTGTACATGAACCGCGTCGAATATCTGGTTTCCTCGGATGCGGAAGGCGTATCCACCAACATGAAGGAAGTCATTGAAGAAGTCGTTCTTAACGCCAAGGTCATCCGTCCGGAAATCGAACTGATTACCGATCTTGAAGAAGTCTACTTCGACGGCCTTCTCGAAGCGTGGCGCGTAGCCATCGAAAACATTTTGCAGAACGCGTTCCGCTACTCGAAAAGCTATATCAAAATCGAACTCCATGAAAATGACCTGCGCATTTCCAACGACGGTCCAAAGATGGATGAATCGAGAATTCAGTCTCTGTTTTTGCCGTATATCAAAGGCGAGGGCGGACGCTTTGGCTTAGGTCTGTCCATCGTCGCCAAAGTCGTTCAGGCCAATAAGTACAAAGTCGAAGGCATGAATACAGAAGACGGCGTCTGCTTCCGGATTTACCGGGATGTGCCCAAACGCAGCAGCAGCCGCTTCAAAAACACCAGCAATCCAGTTTCCTATCTGAACGTGCAAAACTGGGGCAACTCCAGAAGACAGACTTCGCAGTTCAAAAAAGCGGCTCCGGATCAAAAACAGAAAAAGTCTTCGAGCGAAGGCAAGGACAAAAAGGAAAACGCCCAGACAGACGCGTCCAAAAACAAGGAATCGTCCGGCGCGTCCAGAAAAGGCCAGAGCGATTCGGCTTCCAGAAAAGCGAATGCGTCTTCCAGAGAGAAAAGCCGTTCCAGAAAGAACCGACAGAATCGAAACCATAAGTCTTCCGCTTCGCCAGAGGAAATGTCCGGCAAGGATCCGGCTGCCCAATCAAAATCCAGGACACAGGAGGACTCGATAAAATCGTCTTCTCGTTCCCGGAAAAATAAACCGGCTGCTTCCCAGAAGCATAAGCATCTGCTTGAGGAAGGACTGACGGTAAACGAAGCCGCCAGAAACGAATCGGCATTGGAAGCATCCAGCGCGCCTGAGATGACCGAATCCAAAGCCGAAAAAACGGATATTGCTGCCGCTTCCGCTGTCGAGTTGACGCCCAGAACGGATGTGAAAGTCCAGAGCCAGAGCGAAAACGGATCCACAATGACAGCCCCGGCAAAGCAAAACAACGTTTCTCCAGAAGCACCAGATTCGGAATCTTCGACTTTGGAGGCAACTGCAGAAACGGACGCTTCTGTTGCAGTGTCAGGCATCAAGCCAGGCACTCAGCCGGAAGGAGCTCCTGAAGCCGAGGACGCAAAAAGGACGGATTCTTCTTTGAAGACCGCCCAGCCGGATTCGGAAGATTCCGCAGTTGAACAGCCTCAGCTGAAATCTGGAAAATAGAGAAATCCGCATATTGCAGCTTTTTGCAGGAAAGAGCATTTGTTTCCTTATTAAAAATTACGGTCTGTGTAACCCGCCAGGTCGCGTACGACCGTACGGGCGCGTTTATACAGACCGCTTTTTTATACGTTTTAAGCCAGCCAGGAGAACCGCCCCTGCGAATGGACGGCAGCTTGTCAACCGACGTGCAGAGGAATATTTTGAATCCAGTAGACATCCGAGGAAAAAGAAACGTATGTAAAAATGAATTATTGTTTGCGGAAATGACACGAGATGTTAAAAACTGGATACAATCGAGCATAGATCCACGAAAAACGGGAGGAAGATTTATGGACACGATCAGCATGGAAGAAATCCTGGCGATTTATCAAAAGGTCGGTGCTTCCCCAAAGAAGACCGCTGTGATCCGCACGACGCTCAATAAAGGCACCCTGCGAAATCGTCTAGTGGTCAAAAGACCGAATGGCCGTTTTAACGGAGCGCGTCTGAAGAAAACCGAGAAATACTAGAGGTTTACTAACCTAGAGGTTTACTAACAAAGCGGGAGACGGACTGAAGAGTTCCTCCATCCGCCCCATGACCGAAAATAGTCGGTGTGATTAGGATCGTCTGGGACGGAATGCCTTTGAAAAATCCTTTTGTGGAAGAAACACGCATTACTAAAATATGCCGCCATTTCGTTGGCGGCTGTTTTTACGATTCGTATGTTTACCTGGTGCAGACTTTCAAAATCCGGGATGGAAAGAGCGCAACTTATGGCATGATGATCATAAGAAAACCGCTTTTCCCGGAGCTTCTTTTCCAACTCTGAAAGAAGCGGTATTTAGGAGGAACTATGAAAATTGCAACTATCGGCTCTGGTGCGATTGTGGATCAGGCTTACGCGTCCTTCGCCCAGATTCCTTCCATTGAACCAGCCGCTGTCTATTCGAGGACAATGGAAAAAGCCAGAGCGTACGCCGATCGCCATCATGTTACAAAGACGTATGACAATCTGGAGGAAATGCTGGCGGATGAAGAAATCGATACCGTCTATATTGCTTCGCCAAACTCTCTGCACGTACCGCAGGCAAAAAAAGCGCTGGAAGCGGGCAAGAACGTCATTCTCGAAAAGCCGTTTGCGGCCAGCGTCGCTCAGGCCCAGGAACTCTTCGATCTTGCTGAGAAAAACGGTGTAATGATTTTTGAAGCCATCACCAGCATTCACACCCCAAACTTCCATATTCTTCAGGACAATCTTTCCAGAGCGGGAAAAATCCGGGAATGCGTCTTCAACTTTTCGCAGTATTCCCGGAAGTACACACGGTACATGGAAGGCATTGTCGATAATGTGTTCAATCCAGAAATGGAAGGCGGTGCGCTGATGGATATCGCCATTTATAACATCCATCTTGCATTGGCTCTGTTTGGAAAGCCGAAGGAAGTCTTCTATTATCCGCTCAAGGGATGGAACGGCATCGATTCGAGCGGCGTTCTGATTCTGATTTATCCTGAATGGATCGTTACATCTATTGGATCCAAGGATTCTTCCAGCGACTATCTGGCCGTCATTCAGGGGGAAAAGGGAACCTTCCGTATTGGAAAAGGCAGTACCGGGAAAATGGAATATATCGACTTCGTCGCTCCGGCCAGAGAAAACGAAAAGAATGAAGCCGAACAGATTTCCATCGATCAGGGCCTGCACATGGTTTATGAATTTGCGGATTTTGAAAAAGCAATTTCCAGCCACGATGAAAAAGCCTATGAGAAATACAAAGAGGAAACGCTGGCTGCTCTGTCTGTTCTGGAAGAAGCCAGAGCGCAGATGAACGCCAGAAAGTGATCCGCAGGCGGGTCTCTTTTCACATTGAGATAAACAGAAAAGCTCCTGTCTCTTTCGCCGTAATTGAACGACGGAAAAGTACAGGAGCTTTCTCCTTTTTGAACACCTGCAGCGGGGTGCGAGGGAGGGGATCGGAAATACGAAAAAACGGAATTGCGAAGCTATTCGAATCCAGATCGGCATTGGCCAAAGGAAAGAATGCGCCAATCCCCTATGACGCCGAATTATCTGGCGGCCGATCGACGGCTGCGCACCTGTAAAACCAGAGCGACAACAGCCAGAATGGCGGCAGGCGTCAGAAATTCAATGGCGCGTGCGGTCACAAACGCCCAGTACGGGGCGGAAGAGACGACCGGCGCGGAAAGAAAATAGCGCACGTAGTCCCACAGGGAAGTCAGAGCGAAAAAGCCGGCCATCAGCCCCGCGCCAATCCACCAGTATTTTTGTTTTTTCATACCTTCTCCTTTCATATTTCAATACACCTGTATGTTTTGCTTCTGCAGGACGATTCAGAAAGGTTCAGCTCCAGAACGGCAACTGAAAAGAACAAAGTCTTTGATTGCCATCCCTGCAGAAGAAAACGCGTATTTACTCCAGAACGATTTCGATACCGTCCGGTTTTCTCATGACCGAATCGACAAAAGACTGTACCCAGCTTTTGGAAATGTCCATTCCTTCGGCAGTGATGTAATGATTAGCGGCCATATCGTCGTTATATTCGTGAATGGTCGTAGTCCGGTATTCGCGAAGATCCGGCGAGATCCAGGTGATCGTCGGGGTGAATCGGATATCGGAAAAGGATGCTTTATGCGTATCAAAATCGTAGCTCAGGGTGAAGTTCGCCATGCCGCCGACCATGGTTTCGTTGGTGTTCTGCGCGGAGACGAAATTGCCCAGCGAGTAGTACACGAGCGTCTCCTGTTCGGGACTTTTGATGATTTCAACCGGCTCGATGACATGCGGATGGGTACCGATGATTACTTCCACCCCTTTGGAGTTCAGATAGTTCGCGACTTCAATCTGTTCCGCATTTGGGGAGGTCTGATATTCGTCGCCCCAGTGCATCGCGACGATCTGCACATCGCTGACGGCGTTCAGGGCGTCGAGCTTCTGATCGATCAGTTCATAGTTGATGGGTCCGTTTCCGCTGCGGTAGACATCCACGAGCCAGGGCATATCTGCGGGAATGGCGCCTTCCAGACCGTAGGTGAATCCGCAAAGTCCAACGCGAATGCCGTTGATGTTTCGAACAACGGGCGCGGCTGCGTCTTCTTCACTGACAAAGGCACCGGTTTCGGAAAGATCCGGATAATGTTCGCGCATATATTCCTTTTCGTAGATCAGGCCCTGCGCTGTTGCATCCAGAGAGTGATTGCTGGAAATGGAGAACCAGTCAAAGCCGGAAGCCATCAGCGAATCGATCATTTCGGTCGGCCCATTGAAGGCGGGGTAGCCGGAAAGGCCAAACGCATCGCCGGCGCAGACCGTTTCAAAGTTGCAGTAGGCAAGGTCCGCACTTTGAAAATACGGAACGGTCATTTCATAAATCGGGGTGAAATCCCTGCTGTTGTGGTCCTGCTCATAGTAGACGAAAATCGTATCGTGGAGCAGATTGTCGCCAACGCCGGTAAACGTAAAAGACGAAGTGGAATCCCCGCTTTTTTGAGCGCCGGCGGTCGGCTGCCCGCTCTTTTCACTGGCTTGGTCTGCTGAATCTCCATCCATGCTGACCCAGCGGGAAGGAGAAAAGCGATTTCCAAAAAAGAGAACGCCGCAGACCAGGGCTCCAGCCGCAATTGCGGAAACCCAGATCCACCCGGTTTTCCGTCTGCGTGTCCTGGAAGAGCGAGGATGGTGTTCAGAAGATGGGTTCCTGGATGAAGATGCCATAGCCGTGTACCTTTCTTTTTCTTTCTTGAGAAGTCCGGTTTCCACGGACGAAAATGCCGTCGCAGGAGTTCTTTAAGAAACTCTGGAAGAGAATTATTTATCCCGACAGGCACAAATACTGTGTTCATTATTTCATCTGGCTAACTAAAGCTCAATGAAGCCGGTGTGATCGGGGTCGGTTCGACGCAAATGAAGAATATTAAAGAAGAATATTAAAGAAGAAGATAAAAGAAGGCAGAGGATCCAGGCCGCCGAACGCGTTGCTGGAAAATGCGGGATTCAATGGAAAAGCAAAGAAATACAAACCATTCGTTTTCAAAAGGCGAAAGGCTCTGTTGAAGACGAAAAGAAATTTTTGCATGCTTTTCCATACAGGGAAAGACAGATAAAAAATCGATAGAGGAAAAGACTATGAAGCCAATTGAACTGAAACCAGATCGGACAATCCTGCTGATTATTGATATGCAGAAAGGATTTGTGGATGCCGACTCTCCATTTTGCGTAGCGATGGCCAGATCAACGATTCCCGCGCTGGCGGCGACCGTAGAAGAAGCGAGAAATGCTGGCGTGACGATCGCCTGGGTATGCCGTCTGCATGCGAAAGACGGCAGTGATCTCGAAGCTTTCCGCAGACAGAAACTGGAAGATCTGGACCAGTGCGATCTGTTCCATCCATCGGGATCGGGTTTTGCGCTTGCTCAGGGACTGTACAGAGCGCCCGAAGATCTCTTTATCCCTAAGACGCGCTACAGTGCTTTTTTTCAGACTACGCTCAAAGAGGAACTGGAACAAAGAGGGATAGAGACTGTGCTGGTGAGCGGAACGCAGACGCCAAACTGCGTACGGGCCACGGCCTTTGACGCCTTTCAGTACGGCTATCGGACGATTCTGCTCGAAAACTGCACTTCGTCGGCAAATCCTCAGGTGCAGAAAGCCAATCTGGACGATCTGGAAAAGGCGGGGATTGAACGGATATCTGATTTTCAGGATTTGTGCTGGAGAGCGGATAAATAAACATAAAGAGAGAGGAAAGTATCGGATTCAGATTGCATAGGGAAACGGGTCAAAAGTGCTCGTGAAAAATATTAGAAAAATCGCATACAAATTGCTTGCATCGAATGTTAGCGCGTGGTATTCTAATTGAGCGCTGAGGGAAATCGCTTCTCTCAGTCATCAAATCGCCTTTAGATATCAAAGAAAACGGCTTAAGTGAAAATCTTAAAGAAATTCACAAACAGCTGTTGACAGAGATTTCTGATGATGATATGATAAGCAAGTCTTGTGAGAGATATTGAGTTTCTCACAAACAGATGGCTCTTTGAAAACTTTACAGACAGATCAAGAAATT